>NZ_CP102277.1:2146496-2453138 GCF_025149785.1 Coprococcus comes ATCC 27758
TGGACTCTGGACACTCCGTTTTCAATCGCTCCTACACAGTTCTGCAGTTTCGGGATCATTCCTCCGGAAATTGCTCCGCTTTCGATCAGTTCATTCGCCTGATCTACAGTAAGAGCTGTGATCAGAGAAGATTTATCCTCGTAGTCTCTGTATACCCCTTCAATATCAGAGAGGAACGCAAGCTTCTCAGCATGAACCGCTTTTGCGATCGAATAAGCTGCATCATCCGCATTGATATTATAAGTGTTGTAATCATCATCGATTCCAACCGGGCATACGATCGGGAGAAAATCTTTATCCAGAAGATCCAGAAGAACCTCTGCATTGACCTTCTTGATATCTCCTACAAATCCAACGTCCTGTCCTGTCATTGAAAGCTTTTTATCAACTCTTAAAAGTCCGCCGTCTTTTCCACTGACACCGATAGCACGGACACCAAGTTCTTCGACCATACGAACCAGATTTTTATTAACCTTGTTCAGTACCATCTCTGCAATTTCCATGGTCTCTGCGTCCGTCACACGAAGTCCGTCGATGAATTTCGGCTCCATTCCGGCTTTACTTACCCATTTACTGATCTCTTTTCCACCGCCATGAACGATGATCGGTTTGAATCCAACCAATTTCAAGAATGTAACATCCTTGATGACATTTTTCTGGAGTTCTTCGTCCAGCATTGCACTTCCACCGTATTTTACAACGATGATCTTACGGTTGAAACGCTGAATATAAGTAAGCGCCTCAATCAGAACTTCTGCTTTGTCCAGATACTGCTGCATATCCTGATCCATTTTGCTTACCTCCTAGCTTCTGTAATCTGCATTGATGTCAATATATCCGTGAGTCAGGTCACATCCCCATGCGGTTGCGCTTTCGCTTCCCATCTTCACATCAGCAACTGCTTTTACTTCTTCCTGTGAGAGGATCTCCGTTGCTTTTTCTTCACTGTAATCTACCGCTGTACCATTTTCGATAATCTGGATCTTTCCTGCCTTGCTCTCGAAGAACAGATCCACCTTTTCCGGGTCAAACTGTGCTCCGGAATATCCCATTGCACAGAGGATTCTTCCCCAGTTTGCATCATGTCCTGCAATTGCTGCCTTGGTAAGATTTGAGCATACGATTGATTTTGCAAGTGTCTTTGCAGTCTCTTTTGTATCTGCACCAACTACAGTTACTTCAAATAAAGCAGTTGCTCCTTCTCCGTCCCCTGCGATCTTCTTTGCAAGGTATTCGTTGATCTCATGCAATGCTTCCGCAAAGGTTTTATAGCTTTCACTGTCTACCGTGATCACTTCATTTTCAGCCATTCCGTTTGCAAGAAGAACTACAGAATCATTTGTAGAAGTATCTCCGTCTACGGAAATCATATTGTATGTATCATTGACATCATCACTGAGGGCTTTCTGCAGTGCCTCTTTTGTGATTGCTGCATCTGTTGTGATAAAGCTGAGCATGGTGCACATATTCGGATGGATCATACCAGATCCTTTTGCCATACCACCGATGGTAACGGTCTTTCCGGCAACCTCGATCTCTACTGCGATCTGTTTTTCACAGGTATCAGTCGTCATGATTGCTTTTGCTGCCTCAGTTCCGTTTGCCAGTGTATCATTTTTCTTTTCAGCAAGAGCCTTTACCCCTGCCACGATGCGATCAATTGGAAGCTGCTTTCCGATGACACCGGTCGATCCGATCAGTACACCGTCTGCATTAATTCCAAGAGCTTCTGCTGCCGCATCTGCTGTGTCCTTGCAGTAGCCAAATCCTTCCGCACCGGTACATGCATTGGCAATTCCGGAATTGACGATCACAGCCTGTGCTTTCGCACCGCTCTTTACAACCTGCTGATCCCATTTTACGCATGCTGCCTTTACAACGTTTGTAGTAAATGTTCCTGCACATTCACATGGAACCTGGCTGTAGATCATTGCCATGTCGGTTCTGTCCTGATATTTGATCTTTGCTGCTGTTGATGCTGCCTCAAATCCTTTTGCTGCGGTCACACCGCCTTCGATAATCTTCATCGTATATAGCCTCCTTTAGCCCTCTTCGATAAATGCTGTAATATTTTCCTCATTTAAAACAAACTCATAGTAGTTGACATCCGGTCTCTTGGTCCATCCGATCGTATTCCAGAACGTATTGCCGATATCATTCTTGGTAAATGCGATCAGTGTGATCTTGTTGATATGTTCCTCTTTCAGAGCTGACATTGCATAGGCAACCATGCTCTTTCCGATCCCATGACAGCGGTACGCCGGATCTACACATACATGATAAAAACATCCGGTTCTTCCGTCGTGTCCGCAGAGGATTCCTCCTACTACTTTTCCGTCTATTTCGGCGATCACACTGGTTGTCGGATTCCTTTTCAGGAATCGTTCCACGCCTTCTTTTGAATCATCTATGCTCCGGATTCCAAATCCTTTGATTCGCATCCAAAGTGCATGAAGCTGGTCATAATCTTCTACTGTCATCGCACGAATAATTGTTGTCATATATTTTCCATTCCTTTTCTTTTTCTGCCGTGTTCTACGGGAACATCGGAACCAGATCAAGACCTTCACTTTCCGGAAGTCCGAAGATCAGGTTCATGTTCTGTACAGCCTGTCCTGCTGCACCTTTTACCAGGTTGTCGATCGCACCCATCATAATGATACGGTTTGTTCTCGGATCGATCTTAAATCCGATATCGACATAATTACTTCCTTCTACCCATTTTGTTTCCGGGTAAACATCTTTCTCCAGAACGCGGACAAATTTTTCATTTGCATAATATTTATCGTAAACTGCTTTTACTTCTTCCCAGGTAACATCCTTTGTAAGCTTCGCGTACTCTGTTGCCAGGATTCCTCTGTTCATCGGAACCAGATGCGGTGTAAAGTTGATCACAACCTCTTTGCCGCTCGCATATCCAAGCTGTTCCTCGATCTCCGGTGTGTGTCTGTGTGTTGCCACACCGTATGCTTTCATATTCTCATTGACTTCACAGTACAGGTTCGGAACCTTTGCACCTCTTCCTGCTCCGGATGTTCCGGACTTGGCATCAATGATCAGCGTATCCATATCGATCAGTCCTTCTTTTGCCAGCGGATAAGCAGTCAGGATGGAGCATGTTGTATAGCATCCAGGATTGGCGATCAGTCTTGCGCCTTTTATATCTTCTCTGTTCACTTCACACAGTCCGTAAACTGCTTCTTCGATAAACTGCGGGCTCTTGTGCTCAATACCGTACCATTTTTCGTAAGTCTTGACATCTTTGATACGGAAATCTGCGCTCAGGTCGATGATCTTAACCTTTGATAAGATTTCTTCATTAACTAATGATGCGCACAGTCCCTGTGGAGTTGCTGTGAAAATCACATCTACCTGATCTGCAAGTTGTTCCATATTATCATCTAAACATACCGCATCTACGATCTGAAACATATTGCGGTATACATCTGCATATTTCTTATCGATATAGCTTCTTGAGCCAAACCATTTAATTTCTACGTCTTTATGTCCTGTTAAAATGCGAACCAGTTCTCCTCCGGCGTAACCGGTAGAACCGATGATTCCTGCTTTAATCATGTAAACCATCCTTTCGTAAATGCCGTATTTGTGTATAGATAGGCATAATCATAAATACTATAAACCCATTAATCCCTATTGTAAAGGGGTTCGCGGGAATTGGGGGAATGTTTTTTTGATTGGTGCGGGGACGCTCCTGCGCGAAATATGTTTGCACGCAACCGCGCTTGCGCTTGCCATGCATGCCTAAAGAAATATCCAGTGGATATTTCTTCGGCGCGTCTCAAACGCAGCGGTACTAGGCTCGGCTTTGCTTACGCTCGCCTTGCCAAGTGCCGGCGTTTTCGAGGGGTTGCTTAGCAAAGATATTTCGCGCAGGAGCTGTGCACTGACGAATGGGAACATTCTCCAATTGGGTGGGGCTGATGCTTGTCGACTCATTGTGGTGCAACGGGCGGGCGAGGCGGCGTCAAACTTCCTGCCTCATGCTTGACAGCATGAGGATTGGAAGTTTGACACCTGTCTCCCTTGGGAATGAAAGAATTCCATGTGATTTCAGCCGAGTTTTGGTTCAGCCTATCTTAAAAAACAATTATTATTCTATCTATTTTATTTTCCGATTGGTTTAGTATACATGGTTTTATTTGGTAAAGCAAGTGGTTTTTTGATTTTTATGCATGTTTCTGTGTATTTTTATGTATAATTTCTTATTTTTATGCATTTATATTTATTTTTATGCATTGTTATGCATTTTTATTATTATAAGATACATTAGGTCTGTATTCTTTTTATTGACTATTTTAGGAAAATTCAGTTAGTATTAAGGAAGTGATTGTAAAGGAGTTGTTATTTTATGGAACGGGATCTTACTTCGGGGAGTGTTTTTCGGAATGTGATTTATTTTTCGCTGCCTTATTTTTTATCTTATTTTTTGCAGACGCTTTATGGGATGGCGGATCTTTTTATTGTTGGGCAGTTTGATGGGGTTGCCAGTACAACAGCGGTTTCGATTGGGAGCCAGGTGATGCATATGTTGACGGTGATGATCGTGGGGCTTGCGATGGGGGCTACGGTTTCAATCGGGCAGTCTATTGGAGCAGGCGATAAGAAAAGGGCTTCTGTGTTTGTGGGAAATACGGTGACTTTGTTTATGGGGATTTCTCTGGTGCTGGCAGTTTTGCTTCTGTTTTTTGTAAAGCCAATTGTTTCGGTGATGTCTACGCCTGCGGAGGCTGTTTCCGGGACAGCAGCTTATCTGACGATCTGTTTTCTCGGGATTCCTTTTATTACGGCGTATAATGTGATCAGTTCGATTTTCCGCGGACTCGGGGATTCTAAAAGTCCGATGTATTTCATCGCAGTTGCATGTGCGGTGAATATTATACTGGATTATCTGTTTATCGGATTTTTCCATCTGGGAGCTTCCGGTGCTGCGCTTGGCACAACACTTTCCCAAGCGTGCAGTGTTCTGTTTGCACTGATTGCCATTAAACGTAAGCAGACCGGACTTTCTCTTTCCGGAGACTGTTTCCGCCCACAGAAAAAACCGCTTGGCAAAATTCTGAATATTGGGATTCCGGTAGCGCTTCAGGACGGATTTATTCAGATTGCTTTCATTGTTATTACGATCATTGCCAACCGGCGCGGACTGAACGCAGCCGCTGCTGTCGGCATTGTGGAAAAAATCATCAGCTTTCTGTTTCTGGTTCCGTCTTCCATGCTTTCGACTGTTTCTGCACTCGCAGCTCAGAATATCGGTGCCGGAAAGTATGACCGTGCAAAGCAGACGCTTCGCTATGCCATGATGATCGCCATTGGATTTGGTCTGGTCGTCTCTATATTGATCCAGTTTATCGCAGCTCCGGTTGTCGGACTTTTCACTGCAGACGCAGCCGTTATTCTTCTCGGCGCGCAGTACATTCGCGGATATATCTGGGATTGTATTTTTGCCGGCGTTCATTTCAGTTTCAGCGGATACTTCTGTGCATGCGGAAAATCTGGAATTTCATTTTTACATAACCTGATCGCTATTTTGTGCGTGCGTATTCCGGGTGTTTATCTGACTTCAAAAATTTTCCCGCATACACTGTTTCCAATGGGACTCGCAACCGCTACCGGCTCCTTATTGTCTGTGATCATCTGCATCATTGCTTACCGATGGTTATGTGAAAAATCCGGAAAATAGAATACAGGATCGGACTCTTACGGATTTCTCCAGATCATCAAAAATGGTGACTCACTACGAGCCACCATTTTGATGATCACTTATCTGATATGCGCTTCTTCATGTGCAAGCAGCCATTCTTTCTTTTCAAGTCCACCGGCATATCCGGTCAGGCTTCCGTCGCTTCCGATGACCCGGTGACAAGGAATAATCACAGAGATCGGATTATGTCCGACCGCACCTCCGACTGCCTGCGGCGAGATACTTTTCGCGCCCCGTTTTACTGCAAGGATCTTTGCAATCTTTCCATAAGTAATGGTACATCCATATGGGATTTTTGCGATAATCTTCCATACTTCTTTTCGGAAATCACTTCCTGCAGGTGCAAGAGGAAGTTCTTCCGGATCCGGATCCTGCCCTGCAAAATACCGATCCAGCCAGTACTCTGCCTGATCCAGTACCGGCAAGTCTTTCTTCTCCTCAAAATCTTCTATAATCTTGTCCATATAGTATTTCTGTCCTTCAAACCATGCACCAACAAGTACATCCTCCCGTGCTCCAAGCGTAATTTTCCCAATCGGCGAATCATAGTAGCTTACATACAGCATTTTTCATTCTTCCCCTTTTTCATCCGTCCTGATACCTATGTTTTTGAGGATTGCGAGAGTGCAAAGCACGTAGCAATCTGGTATCAAAGGGGTCAAAATACCTTTGGACCCCAACATCTTAAAAATAAAAACAAAATTCCTTAACTTTTGTACCATTCAAATTATAAAATGGAGATTTTTTCCTGTCAATCTTCTTATCCGCGAATTTGTCCATTTCCAAAGATCACATACTTTTTCGTGGTAAGGGCTTCCTGCCCCATCGGTCCGCGGGCATGAAGCTTCTGGGTACTGATTCCGATTTCCGCCCCGAATCCAAATTCGTTTCCGTCAGTAAATCTGGTTGACGCATTGACATACACTGCCGCCGCATCTACCCTCTCCTGAAAATACAGTGCATTTGCATAATCCTTCGTGATAATCGTCTCGGAATGTCCGGTGTTCCATTTGTTGATGTGCCGGACGGCATCACAGATAGCTGGAACAATTTTTACAGAAATAATCGCATCCAGATATTCCTGTCCCCAGTCGCTTTCCTGTGCCCAAGCGATCCGCTCATCAATCTGCCTTGTCGCTTCGTCTCCCCGGATCTCTACCCCTTTTGCCGAAAGCCGGTCACAGATCACCGGAAGCGCCTCCTCTGCAATTTTCTCATGAATCACTAAGGATTCACATGCATTGCATACACCAAGTCTCTGCGTCTTTGCATTCTCGATAATCTCCGCTGCCATCTGGACATCAGCAAATTCATCCACATAAATATGGCAGTTCCCCGTCCCAGTCTCAATCACCGGAACCGTACTGTTCTCCACCACAGATGCAATCAGTGAAGCACCTCCTCTTGGGATCAGTACATCCAGATAGTCCTTCATCCGCATCATTTCCATAGCCGACTCCCGGCTGGTATCTTCAACCAGAATCAGCGCATCCGGTTCCATTCCCTTTTTCGCAAGTGCCCCACGGATTACCTCTGCTATAGCCCTGCAGGAATTTGCTGCTGCACTTCCTCCTTTTAAAACGGCGACATTTCCGGTCTTAAAGCAGAGTCCAAAGGCATCTGCAGTCACATTCGGACGGGCTTCATAAATGATTCCAACAACACCAAGCGGAACTCGTTTTTCTCCGATCTGCAGTCCGTTTGGCCTTGTTTTCATGGAAATGATCTCTCCCAAAATATCCGGAAGTGCTGCAATCTCCCTAAGTCCTTCTGCCATTTTCCGGATTCTGTTTTCATTTAGAAGAAGCCGGTCGATCAGTGGCTCTGTCATCTTATTTTTTCTTGCAAGCATAATATCCTTTTGGTTTTCTTCTATTATATATGCCTGTTGTGCCACCAGCGCATCTGCCGCCAGGATGAGCCCTTCCTGTCTTTGAATTGCATTTAAAAATGCGACCGTTTCTTTTGCACTGACTGCACGCTTTCCAAGCTTTTCCATATAGATTTTTTTCTCTGTTCTCTGTTCCATCTCATTCACCTCTACTTTCCCACAGCCATCCGATACTGTATATTTCTTTTCAGTCTCCGCTCCATCCTGTACGCATCTCTTTCCGGTCCAAGCTCATTTTCCCCGTCATAGCGGTGATTCTTTGCAAGAAACAGCGTACCGACTTTCTTTCCTGCCATAATATCATTAATTGCATAAATATTATCGCCATTTGCGATCACCATATCTGCTCCCGCTTCTGTTGCAATCTTGGCTGCCTCGATCTTTGTCGCCATGCCACCGGTTCCGACTGCGCTTCCGGCTCCTTTTCCCATCTTCTCCAGTTCTTCATCAATCCGGTTCACAGTATGCACAAATCTTGCTGCCGGATTGGTTCTTGGATCATCCGTATAAAGTCCCTCGATATCTGACATCATGATCAAAAGATCCGCCTCCACCAACGCCGCCACATCCGCAGACATAGTATCATTATCGCCAAAATTTCCATAGCTGTCCTCATCCACGGAAATAGCATCATTTGCATTGACGATTGGAACCACATTCATTGCCAGAAGTTCTTCAAATGTTTCTCTCGCATGGATACGGCATGTCTTGCTGTAGACAGATTCTTTCGTCAGCAGCACTTGTGCGGTGAGCTGACTGTATTCCGCAAAAAATTTCTCATAGATCATCATCAGGCGCCCCTGCCCTACTGCTGCACATGCCTGTTTGACAGAACCAGCCGGCTTCTCAATGATTCCAAGGACATTTTTTCCGATACCGACTGCACCGGAAGATACTACGATTATCTCTTTTCCGCGGTTTCTGAGATTGAACAGTACACGGACAAATTTCTCCAGTTTTTCCAGATTGATGTTACCGGTTTTTGCATAGGTGACAGTGGAGGTTCCCACTTTGATGACGATTCGTTTCTTTTCCTTTAGAGTGGCTCTTAATTCCATTTCGTTTTTCCTCTTTTCAATTCATATTCTTAGTAGGTATAAATAAAAGAAGCAGAAAAAGAGTATGCGGCGATACCTTTTTCTGCTTCTTTTTTCACTATCGAATCATAATACTTCAATGACTGAACAAAACCTATCACTTTTTCATTCCATCCGAAATGAACATTTTGAGCTGTATATATTGGATACACGCATTCCCTGATCTGCAATATTGAATTTTCTGTTCTGTGCCCTTGAAGGACACGGTCGATGCGGGAATGTAGAAATGAAAAATACACTGCCTTCTGCCGGCAATGTCAGAACGAAATCAAATATGTTATTCTTATTCATTTTATGCATATCACTCATCTCGCCGGTCCCTTTCTTCCTTTAGCGTGTTACCTTGTTACTTTTTGTTATATTTTACGGATTTTTGTGCAAATGTCAAGTATTTTCCTGATTTATCTTTATATTTTCTGTTTAATCTTCTTCTATCCTTCTTTTTTCTTATTACTCTCTTTCCTTTTTTATACATAATCATGCATATTTTATGTATATTTTTACTTTTATTTGCATAAAAATAACATTTTTAAAAGTTTTTTCATTTTATTATTGCATAAATATAAAAAATGGTGTATAGTGGGTTGTGAATTGAATACAAAAGAAAATTTTTAGGAGGTTTATATACAATGAAAGAAAAAGTAGTTCTTGCATATTCTGGTGGTCTTGATACTACCACACTGATCCCTTGGTTAAAGGAGACATTTGATTATGAAGTAATCTGCTGCTGTATCGACTGCGGACAGGGCGAAGAGCTGGATGGTCTTGATGAAAGAGCAAAACTCGCAGGTGCTTCTAAATTATACATCGAAGATATCACTGATGATTTCTGTGACAACTATATTATGCCATGTGTACAGGCAAATGCTGTTTACGAAAATGCATACCTTCTCGGAACTTCTATGGCTCGTCCGGCAATCTCCAAGAGACTTGTTGAAGTAGCAAGAAAAGAAGGTGCTACTGCTATCTGCCACGGTGCTACCGGAAAAGGAAATGACCAGATCCGTTTCGAGCTTTCTATCATGGCTCTTGCCCCGGATCTTAAGATCATCGCTCCTTGGAGAATGACAGATCTGTGGACACTTCAGTCACGTGACGATGAGATTGCTTACTGTAAAGCTCACGGAATCGATCTTCCGTTTGACGCAAGCCACAGCTATAGCCGTGACCGTAACTTATGGCACATCAGCCACGAAGGACTGGAACTTGAAGATCCATCCTGCGAACCAAATTACGCTGATCTTCTTGTTCTTGGAAATACACCGGAAAATGCACCGGATGAAGATGAATATGTAACTATGACATTTGAAGAAGGTGTTCCGAAGACAATCAACGGCGAAGCCATGAAAGTTTCTGATATCATCCGCAAACTCAACGAACTTGGCGGCAAGCATGGTATCGGTATCGTTGATATCGTTGAGAACCGTGTTGTTGGTATGAAATCCCGTGGTGTTTATGAAACTCCTGGTGGAACAATCCTGATGGAAGCTCACAAACAGCTTGAAGAACTGGTTATCGACCGTGCTACCATGGAAGTTAAGAAAGATCTTGGCAATAAACTCGCTCAGGTTGTATACGAAGGAAAATGGTTCACACCACTTTGTGAAGCTCTTCGTGCTTTCGTAAAATCTACCCAGAAATATGTTACAGGTGAAGTTAAATTCAGACTTTACAAAGGAAATATCATTAAAGCCGGAACTACTTCTCCATACTCACTTTACAATGAATCTCTGGCAAGCTTCACAACCGGTGATATGTACGATCATCATGATGCAAGCGGATTCATCACTCTGTTCGGACTTCCGCTGAAGGTTCGTGCGATGAAGAATCTTGAGGTAAACAATAAATAATTGTATATCCCAATACTGACAGATTTAAAGGACGTTGATATGAAATTATCAGCGTCCTTTTTCTGAACAAGCCAACGCTTAAAAGGTTCCGCTTTTGGCGAGGGTCTACATGAAATGTAAGTTTCACTCCAACAGACTCGTCAGGCATAAAATGTCATTTTTATAATTATGCTATAGTAGTTATCAGCCATTTATGATTCATATAAAGGCATATCCACCCTGTATTCTCTATCAATCCCCATACAGATCTGCTCAAATATCTGATTTGGCAGATATACACCTTACTTTCCGCTTTCAGGCAGCTCTCCCAGTGATAGTTTCCCCGGCACAACGCAGTTCCAAGACCGGGAGACGCGCGCAAAGTGAGATCATATTTCAGGCGATACTTCCCTGGTTTTATTTCGGGAAGTTCCTTACAAAATTGCAGATCTGGCATGAATTTCATTCCCATTTCTTCTGCTTTCTATCATTATATGATACCACAGGCATAGTCGTTCTTATTCTGTCAGTTCTTGCTCTTTAATCTTCAACCAGTCCTCTTTCCACTACATTTTCCACGGCATCCATCTGTTCCAGGATTTCTTCACGGCGTTCATCCAAAAGTAAACCTTTGTTGTATTTGTAATACATCGCACAGTCATTTTCCCGCAGGAACGCAATGCTGTACACATTACTGTTGAGTTCCGTGACAAATACTGCCATTTCCTGGCTCTCGCCGAAAGCAGATTCCAGGAATTCAAAGCAGTGATTCAGCGTTTCCAGTGTCTTATCTGCCATTTGCTCTCTCTGTTCTTCTTCGCTGTCAAATGTGGCCTTTACAGACTCAAATTCCGGAGCTTTCTGGTATTCTTCCAGTTTGCATAAAATACGCTCCATACGGTGCATTTCCGCTTTTGTAAGCTGTCCGGCGGCCTTCTTCTGTTCAACTTCCCGCCTAAGAGACTGAATTTTCGCAGCAAGTACCTCTCCCGGAACTGCACCTTCCTTTTGCAATTCCTCTTTATAAGCACACAGCTGAGCAAACAGTCCCTCCACAAATTTTTCCATCTCATATTCTTCTTTAAAAAGATCTGCCATCTTTCCGACCAGAAGATTTACCACACTCAGCCGCTCATCAAACGACGCAAATTTCAAACGTTCTAAGGTATCTTTTTCATAATGTCCTGCAAGGATCCGCTCCAGTCCATACTCCTTCTGATACTTTCGATAAAGCTCCAGATAATTTGCAAAATCCTTCGCTGTCTTCCAGTGCTGGAGGTACTGATGCACAACCTCACGATCCACCTCTTTACCAAGCTTTTCATAAACCTGGATCAACCTTGACAGGTCTTCCCATCCTCTGGCTGTGACAAACATTTTTCCATCTACTGTATTTTCCATACGATAGAAATTCTCTTTTCGAAGCTCCAGATAAGAAAGCACTGCAGAATGGATTCCAACCTGATACGCATATTCCTTCCAGACATCAAAATCAGCTTCCACATCGATCCGCTTGATCCGGTCCAGTGTCACCACATCAAATTCCCGCACCGACTTATTATATTCCGGCGGATTCCCTGCCGCCACAATGATCCATCCCTCCGGCACACTCTGATTACCAAACATCTTGCACTGTAAAAACTGCAGCATAGTCGGCGCCAACGTCTCTGAAACACAGTTGATCTCATCGATAAACAGGATTCCCTCTTTCATGCCGCTCTGCTCTATCTTTTCATATACAGCAGCAATGATCTCACTCATCGTATACTCGGTTACCGAATACTCTTTTCCACCGTAGATCTTTGTCTGAATAAACGGAAGCCCGATCGCACTCTGTCTGGTATGGTGTGTGATCGTATACGCAACCAGTCCGATCTCACATTCCCTTGAAATCTGCTCCATGATCTGTGTTTTTCCAATTCCCGGAGGTCCCATCAAAAGGATCGGTCTCTGATGGATTGCCGGAATCTGATATTCTCCATATTCATCCTTCATCAGGTATGCCTGCACCGCATCCTTGATTTCCTGTTTTGCACGTTTAATATTCATCTATTTCTCACTCCTCTCAAATCTTCTTCATCCAGAACCAGTTTCATCGCCCACGGCGGAACTTCCTGTTCTTCTGCCCCGTCATCCATAAATACAAACGCGGTCTGATACAGAGGCATTTTCTGCGGATAAATCCCCTGTCCATCGGTAAAATAGATCACACCCTTCAGTTCAGTGAACCGGTGCGTCGCGATCAGCTCATCAATATAGGCAAACGCCGGCCTGAAATCCGTTCCACCTTCCCCGGCAAGATCCAGCTTTTCCATATATTCCTGTAATTCTTCTTTACAGGTAATCTTCCTGTCTGACTGCACCTGGTCATCACATTGTATAATGTGGATATTGACTCTCTGAAAAAAGCTCCCTGCTTCACTTAAAATGCCATAGGTCTCCTCCAGGAATTTTTTTACCAGATCTCCTGAACAGGACATGGAAGTATCAATCACGATTGCAAAATCCTCCACTTTTTTCACTTCTTTCCATTCCTGTGGCTCGATCAGAGGCATATTTCCATAAAGGCGCAGTCCATAACTGTAAAATACATAATCAAAGCTGTCATCATCCACGGTAACCTCTTCCTTCAGCACAGCAAATTTGCGCAAAAAGCTGCGGTAGTCATATCGCTGTCGGTTCTCAACCCGGACCTGATCCAGAAAATGCCCGGTATTTGATGCTGCTTCTTTCGAAAAAGTTTCCATATCGGTCTGCATTTTCTCGCTGATATCCTGCCACCTCTGGTTCATTTCGCTTTGTTTTTCATCATCTTCATCTTTTGCCCAGTACTTGTGATCATCCACGGTAAATTCCCGGGCCATGCGCTCCATCTCTCTGTCCGAAAGCTTCCATCTTACCAGTACTCCATAAATTTTTTCCGCTGTAAATACCTTGATTTCCTCTTTCAGATCCCGGTAGGTTCTCTGTCTGATCCAGGACTGGCTTTTTCGTATATTCTGGAGGTTCCAGTCGTCAATCACAGATTCTACCGCAATATCCGCCGCCAGGTTCCATACAAGCTCTTCCCGTCCATTTCTGCGAAATACATGTCGGAAAATGCAGTGCAGAACCAGATGTAGATAGGCGCGGTTTACCTCGATCCGGTTCTGCCTGTACTCACCTCCCAGCATCTGCCCGTTAAAATACATTGTCTCTCCGTCTGTAGCAAGAAGGTCTACTGAAAAATCCTGTACATAATAAAACGCCGAAAGCGCCACATCCATAAATCTCATCTTCATATACAGTTCGTTCCTCGTCAGAACCAGTATTTTATGTCCGATTTCTTCCAGACCCTGTTCTAATGACATTTCTTCCAATCTTTCCACCTTCTTTTACAATACAAACTTTTTCTTCTTTTTTGGAAAACTACGGTAACGTTCGTCCATCAAAATAGCTGAAATCTCGGTCTGTCCTGCATCTGCCGCATAAGTAATCGTTTTTCCCAACGCTTGTTCATCAAAATAATGCTCTCTGCAGCAAAAAAGCAGAACCTCCTGCGGATCTCCGGCGGCGATTTCGCGTCTTTCTTTCACCGCATGGATACAGCTTTCTCCAATTTCTTCCATATGCGCCTTTACATAATTTTCATAGCGCAGCTTTGCCGCATCTTCCAGCTTCCACGGATATCGCAGACGCGTCAGAGCCACACTGAAAATTGCCTCTTCCGAATCTCTTGCTTCAGAAAGTGCAAACAGCCGGTCGTATTTTCCATAATCCAGTTCCCGCCGGTAAAAGCACTCTCTGTACTCTCCACCGGAACCATAATAATGCGTCTCCACGATCCGCGCCGGCGTATTTTCCACCGCATCTGCGTAATATTCCGGAAACAGGATCTTCGTCTCCGTTCCCTGATAACGCAGTGTTGCAATGATCTGATACCGGATCTCCGTCAGAATTTCCTTAAGACAGGACTTATTTCCATCCATAAAATCAATCTCCACCTTCTCCAGACGGCATCCGGTAAATACCCCGCTCCCCATCCGCACAATTGCATCTGTCCCATGGAAAAGTTTCAGATTCATACATCCATAAAACGCATAATTTCCAATTGACTGTACGGTAGACGGAAGATGGATTTCCCTTACCATTCCACCACAGCAGAGTTCTTCCGGCTGCGCAAAACGATCATCTTCTTCATCTGTCTCTGTCTGATAAACAGATGCATTTTTCTCTTCTTCATCTTTATGCAGTGAAAATGTATATGGAGCAATGCGGATGACAGGGATTCCCTCTATCTGCTCCGGTACTTTTATGATTCCTGAATCCTGCCAGATCCTGAGAATTTCAAGTCCGTTTTCTATTTTCTGATATTGTATCTTCATAAATTTCACTCCTGAAATTGATTCTGTCTGTTCTATCCAATTAAGGATTATAGCAAAAAAAAGCAGATTTTTCCATTATCCACTTCACACAATATATCGAAATCTCACGAAATATATCGTTATGGACAAAATTATTTACATATCTATAGAATTCCTTTATTCTATAGTTAGATAGTCGGTATGAATATTTGAAGGAGGTTCTTATGTATGACGTCAGGCATGTATTAAGAAAAGCCGGTCTTCGTTCCACGTACTCTGGTTATAACTATCTTGCTTCAGCAGTCGCCCTCGTTCTCAAAGATCAGGAATTTTACCTGAAGAACGTAACCTCTAATCTTTACCGCGTTGTCGGTGAGCAGTATGGCGTTTCCAACATGTGTGTTGAAGCCGCCATCCGTACAATGATCAACAGTTATTGGAATCAGAATTCCAATAAAATTTTAAGCCCGCTGCTTGGTTATCCTGTATTTGACAAACCGACCGCATCCGAATTTATTTCGATGCTGGCTGATTATATCCAGGATCATTCCTCTCGTTAATTATTAGATACTGGTAGAACTTATGCATTATCGCATATCAGCATGGTATATACAGAATAACGTTAGTAGGCTGGCATTTAAAAAAGGTGCAGCCTATGAGGTTGCACCTTTTTTTATCAAACCGGATTTTCATAATTGGGGACGTTTTTCCATACGCGCTGTTTTAATTGCCACAACTACTATTTGAATCCGTATCAAACTCCGGATTGATTGCATAAAAGTTCTTACTGTTCAGATTATCCTGAACGATCCTTAAACTTTCTCCAAATCTTTGGTAATGTACAATTTCCCGCTTTCTTAAAAAACGAATCGGATCACATACTTCCGGGTCTTTTACAAGCCTTAAAATGTTATCATACGTCGTCCTGGCTTTCTGTTCTGCGGCCATATCTTCATGTAAATCTGTAATTGGGTCACCCTTGGACTGAAAATAAGTTGCTGTCCACGGTGTTCCACTGGCTGCCTGCGGCCAAAGTGCAAGTGTGTGGTCCACATAATATTTATCAAAACCAGAAGCCTTAATTTCCTCCGGAGATAAATCCTTGGTAAGCTGGTAAACAATGGCACATATCATTTCCATGTGGGCAAGTTCCTCTGTGCCAATATCGGTTAAAATTCCTGTCACTTCTTTGTACGGCATGGTGTACCTCTGTGATAAATAACGCATGGACGCAGCTAATTCTCCATCCGGTCCACCGAACTGACTGATGATTACCTGGGCCATCTTCGGATTGGTCTGGGTAATTTTTACGGGATATTGTAAACGTTTTTCATAATTCCACATAAACTAACACCCTCCTTCCTGCCATGGCCATGGTTCCTGAATCCAGTTCCATCTGTCTGAGCAGGAAGGAACAGCGGTATCTACTGTGAGCGGTCCATAATATTTTGCATATTCTTTCAACAACTGGTTCCTTTTTTTATTATATTCATAAAAAAAGTCCAGTGCTTCCTGATCACGAGGATGAGTGTCCAGATAAAGCTTCACATCATCTACCGCAAAGCTCGCATGACCAATCTGCATCAGGAGATCTTTTCTACAAGGTTTGGAATTTGGCATTTCATTCATGCGTTACATCCTCCTTTCCCCTTAAACGGAAGATCAAGCTCTTCGAATATGGTTCCTCTGTGGAATCCTTTTCCGGCTTCGTAAATGTGTCTCCAACTCTGCCATGGCACATAAGCCATTGCGATCGACATTCCATCCAACGCATCGTCCCGGTCGCTACATCCAGATCGTTCTCGGTAAACAGGTGCTGACATCGATAGATTTCTTCCATCATTGTTCGCCATACATGAATTACTATTACAGCTATTGTTATTATTGCCATATCCACAATTTGCACGTCTCATATATGGATTATTATTTCTGCAATTTTGCATTGTTTTGGCTCCCCTTTCTTATATCTGCAATATTATTGTATGGTAATTTTTTAAAAAGGGTTCTGACTTTTGCATCCGGTATAATCTGATGCCCGTTTCCGTTTCAAACAGGTCGTAACATCAATAATGCCGCCAGACCATTTCTGATCTGACGGCATCTTTCTTTAGTATTTTATGATGTAACCGGATTGCTCCATTGCTATGCAATTCCCGCAATCCTCGAACACCTCATACTCCCATAAAACGGCGTGTTCACATCATTTTATGAATTTTTACCAAGTGTAACCTTGATATCTTTCTCTGTATATTCACCATTCTTATCCGGGATCTGTACGGTAAGCGTTACCTCTTCTCCGGCTTTATAATACTGAAGCTGTTCCTGAAGAGAGCTCATACCACTGATGGAACTTCCCTCAAAACCAGTAATGATCGATCCTTTTGTAAGGCCGGCTTTCTCAGCTCCGCCACCACTCATAACTTCTTTGACATAAACACCGGTCGGCATATTGTACATCTGTGCACCTTCTTCAGATACATCGTATCCCTTGATTCCAAGATATCCTCTTTCTTCATCTGAAACCTTGCTTCTTGTCTCTTTATTCATCAGATTCTGGATAACATCACTTGCATCAGAAATCGGAATCGCAAATCCCATACCCTCTACTGCCGAGCTGTTGATCTTTGCAGAGTTGATACCGATTACCTCACCATTTGCATTCAGAAGAGCTCCACCACTGTTACCAGGGTTGATTGCTGCATCTGTCTGGATGTATTCTCCGTCAAATCCATCAATTGTTCGTCCGGTTGCACTGACGATACCAGTTGTAACAGACTGTCCATAGCCAAGTGCATTACCGATTGCAATAGCAGGTTCTCCAACCTTCAGAGAATCTGAATCTCCAAGTGTTGCAACCTTAATCGCATTCATTGTATCGTCTGAAATTTTATCAAGCGGAACAGCTACGACTGCAAGATCCCTTGCGGAGTCTGTTCCTTTAATCTGCGCTTCCACGCTGTTACCATCATTAAATGTAACAGTAAGTGTATCGCTTCCTTCTACAACATGGTTATTGGTAACAACCAGGAGTTCTGAATCATTCTGGCTGATGATAATACCGGATCCGGCGCTTTCACTCTCCTGCTGGCTGATTCCTCCGAAGAAATTCTGTACTTCCTGTACGCTCATATTGGTAATAGAAACGATTGACGGAAGTGTATTCTCAACAATATCTGATACATCAGAAGTTACTGTACTGGTAGATGTCGTAAGCTTTGCGTTCGATACAGTCTTTGTTGTGCCTACGGTACTCTTTGTATTCTTTCCAAGCAGCTTACCAGTCAGATAACTGGTTCCCTGCATCGTCACACCACCAACTGCCCCGAATAATACTGCAGCACCTACAACAAGTGCGACTTTCTTTGCGTAACCTTTTTTCGGTTTTGGAGCTTTCGGATTCTGCTGCGGTCCTGCTCCGAATCCCTGCTGATTGTCTGCTCCTCTATTTTCATCTGAATCTGGTCTGTAATAATTGTACTGATTGTCCATCATTCAAGACTCCTTTCTTTTCCTTTTCTATAGTTAAGAGTTTAGCCTATAATTGTGATGAAAGTGTGATAAAATATGAAAAAAAAGATGAACGGCACATTTTTATGTCGTTCATCTCGTTTATTCAACAGGAAATTCCGCTGGAACTTCCTACATCACTTTATTCAACCGTTACAGATTTCGCCAGATTACGCGGCTTATCTACATCCAGTCCCTTTGCAACGGATACATAATATCCCATCAGCTGCAGCGGAATCACTGCAAGCGATGCCTCAAAATGCTCATCTGTCTTCGGAATGTAAACCACAAAATCAGCAGTATCCTCAATGCTGTAATTGCCATAAGTTGTAAGTCCCATCAGATATGCACCACGACTCTTGCACTCTACCATGTTGCTGATCGTCTTTTCATATAATTCCGGCTGTGTCAGCACACCGATCACAAGCGTTCCATCCTCTATCAGAGAAATGGTTCCGTGCTTGAGTTCTCCCGCTGCATATGCCTCTGAATGAACGTAACTGATCTCTTTCATCTTCAGGCTGCCTTCCATACAGATTGCGTAATCAATTCCACGTCCGACAAAAAATGCGTCCTTTGCATTTGCCTGCTTTGCTGCAAACCACTGGATTCTTTCTTTATCTTCAATAATCTTTTCAATCTTCTCCGGGATTGCCTGTAATTCGGCAATATAATTTTCATACTGCTCTTCAGTGATTGTATTTTTTACTTTGGCAAACTCAATTGCAAGGATGTAAGAAGCCATCAGCTGTGTACTGTACGCTTTCGTTGTTGCCACAGAGATCTCCGGTCCTGCAAGAGTATAGAATACCTTATCCGCTTCTCTTGCAATAGAAGATCCAACTACATTGACAATTCCAAGTGTACGGATTCCCTGCGCTTTTGTCTCACGGAGCGCTGCAAGACTGTCTGCAGTCTCTCCTGACTGGCTGATAATGATCACCAGACCATTTGGATCCAGAATTGGCTTACGGTAACGGAATTCAGAAGCCAGCTCCACACGAACAGGAATCTTCACCAGATCCTCGATCACATACTGTGCCACCATACCTACATGGTAAGCAGAACCACATGCTACAATGTAAATCTGGCTTGTTCTCCGGATATCCTCTTCCGCTAATCCGATATCTGTCAGATCAAACTTTCCGTCTTTTAATACAGAATTCAGAGTATCCTTAACCGCTCTTGGCTGCTCATGGATCTCTTTCATCATAAAATGCTCATAACCGGCTTTTTCAGCTGCTTCCGCATCCCATTCGATGGTCTTCATCTCCTTCTGGATTTCTTCACCATCCAGATTGTAGAAAATGATTTCATCTTTGCTGATCTTTGCCATCTCCAGATTACCAATATAGTATACATTTCTTGTATATTTCAAAATAGCCGGTACATCAGACGCAATAAAGGATTCCCCATCACCGACACCTAAAATCATCGGGCTGTCTTTTCTTGCCACATAAATTTCTTCCGGATAATCCTTGAACATCACAGCAAGCGCATAAGATCCACGAATGCGGACCAGGGAATGGTTGATCGCATCTACCGGTGTTCCTTCATACTTTTTATAATAATAATCGATCAGCTTAACAGCAACCTCTGTATCCGTCTCAGAGTAGAATGTATATCCTTTGCGGAGCAGCTTGTTCTTTAACTCCTGATAGTTTTCAATAATACCGTTGTGTACAGCAACTACATTGCCATCGTCACTCATATGCGGATGCGCATTGTTCTCTGACGGTTCCCCGTGTGTTGCCCATCTGGTGTGACCGATTCCACAGGTTCCCGGAACTGCTGTACCGTTGTTGGTCTTCTCAGCTAATACTTTCAAACGGCCTTTTGCCTTGATGACTTCCGTTTCTTCGGTTCCATTACGGACAGCAAGCCCTGCTGAATCATATCCACGATACTCCAGCTTTGACAGTCCATCCAGTAAGATCGGAGCCGCCTGCTGCGATCCAACATATCCTACGATTCCACACATTTATCTATATCCTCCAGTCTTTTTTGCAAAAATAAATTTTACTCTTTTCGTTACATTGTAGCAAATATGGGACTTTTTGTAAAGAATAAGCGGGAATAACAATCGTCATCCCCGCCTTTCTCTTTAATCCAGATCAATAAAATCCATTTCGAAAGTATCACCTTTTTTACGCTTTTCTTTCTTGATATTATAATCATCGAACGAATCAAAGTCGTCATCATCAAACTCATCAACGCTACGAGTATCATCACTTATTCCTTCGTCATCATAATCATCGTCGAAGTCATCATCATAATAATCATCATCGTCGAAATCATCATCGAAGTCGTCATAATCATCTTCAAAATCATCATCCTGTCTCTTTTTGAACTGTGATTTCTTTTCTGCCTTAACAGGCTGGATCGGTTTTACCGGATTACGTTGCGGCTCATCGTCCAATTCATATTCATCATACAGATCATCCAACTCTCTGTTGCGGTTATGTAACTTCACAACGGAAACAAGAAGGAAGATTACCAGAAGAATAACGATAACTGCTGCCGCTGCTACAAACCAGATCAAATGATCGGAAATCTTTTCTAAAATTGCGTCAAACTTGCTTGCACTCTTCTTATCCGGTGTAGTCGCAGACTTCGGAGTCTCCATTCTCTGATAAGTATGCTCTACAGAGTCATATAAATAGAGGGATTCTTCACCGTCATTATTTACTGCATATAATACATAGAAATCATCGCGATCCGGTTCATCCCAGATTTCAAAAGTCTTGCCGTTGATCTCCAGATTTCCTTTTGAATACTTTGCTGGCATAGACACTTTACTGCCTGCATCAAAAATTACGATAGAATAAGTATCTGAAATCACAACCTGTTCTGCCGGTGAGAAGCTACTGTCAGATGAATCATACATCCAGAAATCGCCTTTTCCATCGCCGTCTACCAAGTAAGCCATCTGAAGTCCTGTCTTTTCCTGCACAGCACCTTTATACGTCGAATCATTATAAGTAATCTCTCCTGCTGTAAATCCAGCTGGAATCATGCTGTCTGAGAAATCACCGGATAAGGTATACTCCTGACCATCAATCGTGACACTTGCTCCATTCGCAACATCTTTAATCTTGCTTGGATCTCCTGCTCCAATCGTAACATCCGCATATCCTTCTTCACATGCCACACTTGATCCAGCGCTGTCTGTAACCGTCGCATCTCCCTGTTCAAGTCTTGTACTTCCTTCCTGGAGAGCCTGGAATTTCATTGTAAACTCAATCCGGTCACTGCTTCCGTCACCTGAACCTTTAAATGTCAGATTACCATCCGTGTCTGCATTCACTCCGTCTCCCTCTTCAAATCGCATATAAGAAGGATCGTAAGTCATATGAATCGTTGCGTCTCCGATTACATCTCCGCTGACAACTGCTGTACCTGTGATCGTAAATTCATCCCCGACACTTGTCTCAAGATCAGAAAAGAATATCACACCATTTGCAGCTAGCGCCATCACAGAAAAACATGGTACGATCAGACATACAGACAAAAGAATTGTCGCTATTTTTTTCGTAAACTTCATCTTCATGTACTTTCCTCTTTCTAACCATATTAATTGTAAGTATAAATACTCTTAGACTCTATCTTACACTTTTTATGGGGAAATGTCTACTTGTTTGTAGAATTTCTCATTGTATCAATTTACGGACAACTCCGTTCTGCTTTATTTATCCGAAGAAAAACCCCGGCATAAACCGGAGTTCTTCTCTAATTTACATTTTCTGTTGTTCCGCCTGCATTGCTTTCTGCGCCTCCACCGGGATCCGGAGTTGGTGTTGAATCCGGTGCCGGATCTGGTGTTGGTGTCGGCTCTGGCGCTGGATCCGGTGCCGGCGTTGGATCTGGTGTTGGTTCCGGCGTTGGAGCTGGAGTCGGTTCCGGCGTTGGAGTTGGTTCTACATAAGTATTATCATCATATCCTCCATTCCATGAATTGTCCCAGGAATTTCCTCCGTCATACCAGTAATCATTCGATCCGTCATTATAATTATACTGATAATTATCCTGCGTATACCCCTGCCATGCATCCGGCGTTTCAATACCACTTGTATCTACACCTGCATCTGGCTGATTCGTCTGCTGCTCTTGATTATCTGTATTTTCCTGATTATCTGCATTTTCCTCCTGCTGTTTTTCGGCCTCTTCCTTTCGCTTTTTCTGTAGTGCATCAATATCCACATCATTGATCAGCATATCATAGAATTTTGATTTTTTCATCAGCTCTTTATCAAGGCCTTTTCTTCCATATTGCTCGGTAAGTGTCTGCTCATCAGAAAACAGATTCACTCCAAGTGCTAACCTGTCTCCTTCAATTGTTACTCCCATCGCAGCCAACGTGGTCGGGAACATATCCAGTGTTGCAAACTCTCTGCTATGTGTTTTTTCAAATGAAGTGTCCAGACCTTCTGGAAGATTGATAAATACATTGTATACACTACGTTCATAATCTTCACTGACATCATTACAGAAATCAGAATCCATCGTCAAATGATCCCCACTTATTACAATCGTTGTATTTTCATAAAATGGCTGTTGTTGAATCCATTTTACAAATGCATCTACCTGCCTGCTCGAACATGCCATTACATTTGCATACTGGTTATCACCAAATTCATTCTGACACTGTTCACATACATATCCATCTTCAAAATGGGTATCTACCGTCAGCATAGTAAAATTAAACGGTTCATCTTTTGAACTTAATTCGGTCAGTTTTTCCTGCGCATTTGCAAACAGCTTCTGATCCTCATATCCCCACCATACATAATAATCTTCTGGTATCTGTCCGTTTTCTTTTGCCGTATTATAATCACAGATTTCTGTTTGTCCTTTTCCATGACTCTCAAAGTAAGCTCTTCTTCCCCCAAAAGTCGCATCAGAGCCAATCATAAAACACTGGTTATATCCTTCATCTGCAAGAATATCCTCTAAGTTTCTTGCCTGCGAAGAGAAAGAAGACTGTTCTGCAAGTGTTGCATTTACATCATCCGTCTGTTCCGAATTCTTGATCGGTATTCCTGAAGTCTGTGAAAAAATACCTGCCATTGTCCAGGTTCCTCCATAAGCAGGATATCCACCACCCAATTTATCTGAATCGGAAAAATTAGTATTTTCTTCTGCAAGAGTCGTCAGTTCCAGAATGCAGTTAAAATCCAGTCCTCCTCCATCTCCTTTTGACGCAAAGGTGGATTCCATTGACTCCAGATAAATATAAATCAGATTTCTTTTTTGTTCCGGAAATGTAATCTTCGTTGTACGTGGATCCACATAATTCTGTTCAATAAAATGCGATTCTTTCTTCTGACTTACCAGATATTCTTTTACATCCAATTCATCATATACTTCATAAGCCGCCCTTCCTGCACTTCCACAGGCAATCACAGCTACAAGAAATAACGCAATCATACATTTTCCATGCTTATTCCTTAATCCTATAATCAGGAAAATAGATAAAAATAATACTAATACTGCCAATGGTACGCATGCATTGATCCCATCAAGTACTACGTCTGAGTTTGTCCCATCAAGCGGTACTTTCAGATGAAAAATAATTTCATCGATAGACAACAGCCCCCACGTGTCTAATACCCAGTTTCCCAGATTATAAAGAATAAATCCAAGAACTGAGATTAAAATCATCAGAATACAATAGAATCCATAACCGATACTTTTTATCTTTGGTTTTTTCATTTTCCTTTCATTTCCTTTACTCAGTATTTACAAACACACATAATATAGTAAAGCATAAATATTGGGAAAATGCAAGATTGACAACAACTACAAAATCATCAAAATGTAAAAATCAGGATATGTTTTTATCCCATATCCTAATTCATTCTAGACCGTTATTATTCTTGTTTTTTATAAACGCCTTTTTCCTATTATCTTGTACATTAAAATTTGCAAATGCTAACATTAAAAATATATTATAATGCAATTCAAACAAATGTTGCTCTATTACCGAATGTATACATATTACAACTATCATCGCCATCAAATACGATTTATTAAAGCTCTTAATAATCATAATACTTAATAACAACATTACTATCACAAAAACAGCAAATCCAAATCTCATTAGTATATTTAAATACGAACAATCAATAAAAAAGTATTCTGGGACAGGATCTGTCGTTCCACCGCCTCCATGCATTTCAATATACTGTCCCCACAACTTCACATCATACAAATCAAAAGTTTTCTTTCCCAAAAAAAGTCTTGTTGACGTAATACTATTCAGTTTTTCCATCCAGCCTTTACTTGGATCATAAAATCTGGACAAAAGAATCATTATTCCTGCACCTAAAAACGGCACACATAAACATAAAAAATTTAAGAGCTTAGATGTCTTATACTTTTTCCCTTTTTTCTCTGCAAAATACATTCTGCATTTTAAATATGCAGTACAAAGCACAATAAGAATAATACATATTTCTCCACACCTTGCATCACAATACTTGTCCAGGAAAACTACAAGTATCGTAATCATACCTAACTCTAAAAATGTGCATTTTACCTCTTTTATTGCAATCCATGCAGCAATTATAAACATAAGATGCAACACAAAATTTGTAGGATATACAAATCCAAAGGTCATTCTCACTTGTTCTCCACGGTGATATACTAAATTTTCAATTATTCCCAAACGTGCAGCCATTAAAGTGATAAGCGTTAACGGGATTTCAATTGCAAGATATAATTTTAAAATCTTTTTATAATCAATCTTTCTAGCTCCGATAATAAACAATCCTGTTTCAAGTAATAATCCTGTCCCATTTCTATCTTTTGAAATTGCAAATACAGCTAAAACTATAAGAGCTAAAACCAAAGCATCTATATTCTCAGAACTCAGCACCGTGTATCTAAACAACACTGCCATACCAACAAAAACCTGTATATAAAAATATAAATGTTCAGGTCACTGTATATGAAACATCGTTATCCAATTAAACGCATAGATTATCCATACACTTAATGCACACAAAAAAATTTTTTCCGACATATCACATTTTTTTCATACGGAATAGCTTCCCATTTCATTTCGATCTTATTTCTTATTTTAATTATTTTCTCCATCTTCAACTTCTTCCCATACATATTACATAAAAAACAGGATATCCTCATTCATACCCTGTTTTTTATACTATATTTTCCTATAATTCCTCAGCCACCATCTCCAGTGCCGCTTCAATTACCTTATCCATATCATAATACTTATAATTTCCAAGACGTCCACCAAAGATCACATTCTTCTCCTGGTCTGCAAGCTTTCTGTATTCTTCAAACAGCTTATTGTTCTGTTCGTTATTTACCGGATAATATGGTTCCATTCCTACTTTCCATTCGGAAGAATACTCTTTGGAGATAACAGTTTTTTCCTGCTTTCCAAATTCAAAATGCTTGTGTTCGATGATACGTGTATAAGGAACTTCTCTTTCGGTATAGTTTACGACTGCATTTCCCTGATAGTTGTCTGTATCAAGCACTTCTGTTTCAAATCTTACCGAACGATATTCCAGTGCTCCAAGCTTGTATCCGAAGTATTCATCAATCATTCCAGTAAACAGTGTCTTCTCTGCGATATCCGGATTTTCTTTGATAAATTCAAAGTAGTCGGTATCTGTCTTTACTTCGATTCCGTCCAGCATCTTTTCAATGATCTTTGTATATCCTCCGATCGGGATTCCCTGATATCTGTCATTGAAATAGTTGTTATCAAATGTAAATCTTACCGGTAAACGTTTGATGATGAATGCCGGAAGGTCTTTGCAGGCACGTCCCCACTGTTTTTCGGTATAACCTTTTACCAATTTCTCAAATACATCTTTTCCTACCAGAGATAACCCCTGTTCTTCCAGGTTCTTCGGCTCTGTGATCCCTGTCTCTGCAACCTGTTTTGCGATCATATCTTTTGCTTCCTGTGGTGTCTTGATATTCCACATTTTGCTGAATGTATTCATGTTGAACGGCAGATTGTAAAGCTCATCCTTGTAAATTGCTACCGGTGAGTTAATGTAATTATTGAACTCTGCGAACTGATTGATGTAATCCCAAACCTGTTTGTTGGATGTGTGGAAAATATGTGCACCATATTTGTGAACATTGATTCCTTCAATATTTTCACAATAAATATTTCCACCGATATGCGGACGCTTGTCAATTACCAGACAGGTTTTTCCTTTTTTCTTTGCTTCGTGAGCAAATACTGCCCCATATAATCCTGATCCTACTACTAAATAATCATACTTCATAATACTAAATCCTCTCTTTTATTTCTTTGTAATTTTATCTTTTATCATCTTTCCCATTCCGACGACACTTCCCACTCCATAGCTTAAATGAAGTAAAAAGAAGATTCCCGGAAGCAAAAGCTGACATATATGCTTCGCCTCATTTTTTACAGACAGAATTGCCATTCCGATTGCACCACACCAATAAGTGATCCACATGGCAATCGCCAGAAATGGCTTCTTTAGTGCTACCAAAATGGATGTCACAAGAATCGCAATCACAAAAGCAAACGGCACAAAATGATAAATGCTGAGACATCCAGGACATACGCCAAGAGTTCTTGCTACCCAGTCTCCATTGCCGTATTTCTGCTTCATCATTCCCGGAATCGAACTTCTCACATATTGCCAGGAATGAATCTGCGGATCGTAGCATAAGCGGTATCCTGCCTGCCGGATCCGGTAATGCATCTCATTATCTTCCGTTCTTCCCAGATTTTCATTGAAAAGTCCAACCTTTTCAAATACTTCTCTCCGATACGCTGCATGGAACATGGACTTTACATATTTCTTTTCATTCTCTCTTCGGAAACCTGCAATTCCACTTCCGAACATCGAACTTTCCGCGCTCAATAGAAGTCTCTGCCAAGGTGTGTCCTTCTCCGGAAGATTCGGTCTTGGTCCCCCGGTGACATATTCTCCACTTTCCATGCATTCCACGTTCTTGGAAACAAAATCCTCCGGAATGCGCCCATGTGCGTCCAGACGGATAATAATATCCCCGGTTGAACAGCGGATTGCCTGATTCCAGCCGGAGGCCTGATTGTTTCCCTGATTTTCTGTAACAATACAATTATGATACTGTGGATTATCTTCAGCAAAGCATTCCATAATCCGTCTGGTTCCGTCTGTTGAACTGCTGTCCACCATCACAACTTCGATCTGCTCTGCCGGGTAATCCTGTTTTGTGATATCCTCCAGCAAATGTGGAAGATACTCTTCTTCATTGCGCGCAATCGTGCAAACTGATACTAACATACATTTCTCCTATACTGTAGTTCTTATCGTAATACTGCAAATACTGTCATAAACATGGTCATAAAATCTCTCCACAGACTGTATTTGCGCAGATCTTCCAGATTATAACTCATCTTCTCCGGAAGCACTTCATGAATATAAGCATAATCCACATCTTCTACATGCTCCAGCATTTCACCCTCATCTTTGTAGCATACGCTGGCTCTGGAAGTGATTCCTGCCGGTAACAAAAGAGTCGCATACATTTCTTTCGTATATCCTTTTACATACTTCACAACTTCCGGTCTGGTTCCAACAAAACTCATCTCTCCGCGAAGAACATTGATAAGCTGCGGAAATTCATCAATCCTGCAGCCACGGATCACTTTTCCAACCCGTGTCAGTCTGGAATCCTGACTGATCGTAACCTGTGTTCCCATCTTGTCTGCATTCTGCACCATAGTACGGAACTTTAGAATGTGAAATTTCTTTCCATACTGTGTCACACGCACCTGCTTGTAAATCACCGGTCCCGGTGAATCCAGCTTGATTGCAATACTGATGACTAACATGATCGGTGATAAAATGACAAGTAAAATCATCGAAAGCAGAATGTCAAAATATCTCTTTAATCTTAATTCTTTTTCGTGTCTGATCAGAATATCATAGTATTGTTTTACTTCGTCTGTTCTCATAAACTTCGGAAGTTCGTCCCATTTTCTCATACAGCATTCCTATCCGATGCATTCCTTCAATACATCTGTCACGTATTTTACCTCTTCATCTGTGAGTTTTGTATGAAGCGGTAATGTAATTGCATTTTCAAATAATGCATAGGCATTTGGATAATCTTTGATATCAAATCCCAGATTCTTGTAAGCAGATAATAGCGGCAACGGTTTGTAGTGCACATTGGTTGCCACGCCACGCTCTGCCATCTTCGTAATGATCTCATTACATTCTTCCCGTGTTTTTCCCTGAATACGGATCAGATACAGGTGTCCGCTGGACTTGTGACCCTCATCAAAATGATTCAGTACACTCACCGGCAGACTTTCCAGTGCTTTATCATACATTCCTATGATTTCCCGACGACGTGCCAATAATGCATCATAACGCTTTAACTGTACCAGTCCGATGGAAGCCATAATGTCAGTCATATTACATTTGAAATAAGGTGCCACAACATCATACTCCCATGCGCCAAGCTGCGTCTTTGCAAGCGCATCTTTTGACTGTCCATGAAGTGAAAAGAGCATATATTTCTTATAAATCTCTTCATCATCCACCCCATCGATTGGACGCCATGTCACAGCTCCGCCTTCTGCTGTCGTTAGATTCTTTACCGCATGAAAGGAAAAACTTGTAAAATCGGCAACCTGTCCACATTTCTTTCCTTTTCGCTCTGCGCCAAATGCATGCGCTGCATCTGCCACCACAATCACTCTGCCAAACTTCTCCTGAAGTTCATTTGCCGGATGGAAAAGTGATTTCTTTGCTTCTACAATTTCAAATATCTTATCATAGTCACACATAATTCCGGCAAGATCTACCGGGATAACCGCTTTCGTTTTCTCTGTGATTGCATCTGCCAGCTTCTCATAATCCATCTCGTAAGAATCTTTTGCCACATCCACCAGAACCAGTTTTGCACCTACATGCTCTACTACACTGGCTGATGCAGTATAAGTATAGGCAGTTGTAATTACTTCATCTCCCGGTCCGATTCCTAACAGGCGAAGTGTCATCTCCTGACAGGCTGTTGCCGAATTCAGACAGACTACTCTATTAGTCCCTATATATTCTGCCAACTGTTTTTCAAAAAGCTTTGTCTTTGGTCCGGTTGTGATCCAACCACTTCTTAACGTATCTACAACTTCTGCTATTTCTTCCTCTGTGATATCCGGAGGTGAAAAAGCGATATGCATATTCTCCATAAAAATCTTCTTTCCTTAAAATAAAATATACTATGTAACAATTATTACAAAATTATTACATAGTATATACTACCAAAAAACTCCATAAAATACAATTAAAACTATTTCTTAACTGCTTTTCTGCTATTTTTTGAACACAATCAGCTTGCTGATCACATAATTAAGCACAATTACGATCACCTGTGCCACTATCTTAACCAGCATACTGTTCATTCCCAGATTCGTGATAAAAATGAATAAGATCAGTTCTTCAATTACCAGCGTTGCTACTCGACCGCCTATAAAACTGGTGATTTCTTTGATAAAATCAGCCGTAGTTTCAGCGTTGGAATCAAATACCCAGACTCTGTTTGTTACATAAGCAAATGAAACAGCCAAAATCCATGAACCAATATTCGCTATTAATGCATTCCATCCTATCTGAATATTCAAAAATGCATACGAGATGATACTGACTAAAAAAGTTAAACCACCAAAAAATAAATACAATAATATTTCTTTGTTTTTTTTGTAAAATGGATTAAAAATCCTTAAAACCGGAAATTCCATGATACGATCAAATATATCTTTTTCTTTTTTCATTTCTGTTATCCTTTCGTAAAATAATCTCTCTTCTTCAAACCGTGCTATTATACTATATTTTTGTTTATATAACAACGTTTTCTTTACAATATCACTTGTTGTCTCCTAAAATCCATGATAACATGATTAGTATATTTAACAACTTATTTTATATAATTTCAAGGAGTATTTTTATGATTCGAATAGGTATAGTCAGTTATAATATATATTGCAATTTTACAAACTATGGATCTGCTCTACAATCCTGGGCACTTTACCAATCTATAAAGCGTATTTCTCCGGATTTGTATCAACCAGTTTTAGTTGACTATTGCCCGGATTCTCTCTCTGACAAAGATCCTTTAAATCCTTTTTCCAATATGTGGGATCAGGACCCAGAATCCAGAAAAATGTGTGAATTGTCTCTTCCTGCCATTCGTATTAATTATCAGAAATTTGATCATTTTTATCACACATACTTTGGTTTAACTTCTCAAAAATATACTTCAGAAAACTTTAATTCTATTGCCCATTTTGATGATATTAACCATTTTGTATGTGGCAGTGATACCATTTTCTGTATTAATGAATTCAACGGATTTGATGATGGTTATTTTGCCAACTACGATGTAATGAAAGGAAATTCTGTATCTTATGCTGCAAGTTTTGGTGATGCCCATTTTGACACAGATAGCTACCAGATATTAAATAACCGGCTTCAAAACTTTTTAGCAATTGGTTTACGGGAAAATAAATTTATACCTTATCTAAAAGAACATATTAATTCTAATGGAATTCAAGTTTTTAGAACAATCGATCCAACTCTTTTGCTAACCACTGAAGATTATGATACCATAGCCGCATCTCGTATTATAACTGAGAAATATTTATTATTATATGCACGACGATACAACAAAGAAATGGAAGCTTTTGCAGAAAAAATAGCCCGTGATAACGGATGGACAATTGTTGAAATCAGCTTACGCAGTACAAACTCAGCCAAAGGACATAAAATGTTTTATGAAGCAGGTGTGGAAGAATTTCTTTCTCTGGTAAAATATTCAGAATACGTTATAACGAACTCTTTCCATGGTTTGATTTTTGCTGTACAATACCGAAAACAACTGGCAGTATTTTCCAGAGAATCCGGTGACAATAAAATTGCCGAAGTTCTGGAGTTATTTGATTTAAAAGAATGCCTTCTCCCAAAAGCACCTTCAGTAATTCCACAAATCCACGATTACGATGCTGTGCATGCACGTATAAATACTGCAAGAGAAACTTCTCTGGACTTTCTCACGAAAGAACTTAATTTATTGAATGGAGATCATTAAGCATGTGTTACCTTGATACAAATGATAAAATTACCTGTTCCGGCTGCGAAGCCTGCGCAAATATTTGCCCACACAAAGCTATCTGTATGATTCCTGATTCAGAAGAATTTCGCTATCCAAAAATCAATATAGATTTATGCACGAATTGCGGATTATGCCGTAAAGTTTGTCCTTATAATTTATCTCCTCAAAAATGTTCCGGAATGAATTATACTTTTGGAGGACATATAAAAAATCAAAAAGTTTTATCAGAAAGCACCTCTGGTGGAGCTTTCTCTGCAATCGTTGATGCATGGTGCGATAAAAATTATGTAATTTTCGGAGCTGTATCAGATGGTTTAAATGTATATCATGATCATATTTTTGACAAAAAATATTTAGATAAATTCAGAAAATCAAAATATATACAGAGCAATATAGGTAATGCCTATACTTATGTAAAAAAGTTTTTACAAGATGGAAAAAAAGTTTTATTTTCCGGCACTCCCTGTCAAATCGCCGGTTTAAAATCTTTTTTGCTCAATTGTGATCAAGCAAATTTGCTAACAGTTGAAGTTATTTGCGAAGGTGTTCCTACTCCTCTTTATTTGAAGAGTTACAATGAATATATTACCGCAAAATATCATTCATCTGTTAAATCAATTGATTATCGTTATAAAGATTTTAAATCTTATTTTAACCATTTAATCGGACGATGGGATTTCCAAGTTATGCAGCTTTCTTTAGAAAATAATAGAAAGTTCAAAACAGACAGATGGTTTAATCCTTTTTGGTCAATTTGGATTAATCATCTAATGAGTCGACCTTCCTGTTATCATTGTCCATATACAACACCTGAACGCCTTGCAGATATTTCACTGGGCGATTTATGGGGTGTGCATTTATATTGTCCCGAATTATATAATCACAATAAAGGGGCATCACTGATTATATGTAATTCTATTAAAGGTAAAGAAGCTTTTCTAAGTACCAAAGATCTTTTTGTTGGACATGAACTCAATTACGAAACAGCTATAAGGTATCAGGGTCCTCTAAGAAAGCGTATCACCCCAAATTCAGACCGTGCATTATTTATTCAAGATTTGAAATCGATGCCTTATATAGCTCTTTGCAAAAAATGGTCTACTCCGCCAAGTCTAAAATTGTTATGGCAAAAATATATCTGGGGGAATCGCCAAAAAATATTATTTTGGAAATTAACGAAAGGATTTTATCACATTCACTAAAGGAGATTTACTATGTATTACTTAAACAACAATTTAAAGAATTTAGTTCGCATATTTGATCAAAACGAACGAAAAAATTATTTACGACTTGACTTAAACGAAAATCCCGGGGGACTTCCACAAGATTTTATTGATTCTATTCTGCCAGAAATAACACCTCAATTAATTGCACAATATCCTGAAACACGCCATTTTTCTGAAGTACTTGCAAAGCATCTGGATACTACACCAGAACACCTTTGCCTTGTAAACGGATCTGCTGAAGGAATTCGCTATATCATTCAGGCTTTCACTTCAGAAGGTGGAAAAATTGTCGGCGTTGTTCCGTCCTATTTCATGTTCCAGGTATATTCAGAAATGTATAACCGTTCTTTTGTAAAAGTACCTTACAATGACGACCTGTCAATGGATATTCAAAACATTATTTCCACGTTAACCCCTGATACACAATTACTTATATTACTTAACCCAAATAACCCCATGGGAAATGTATATTCAGAAACCGAATTTCAGGAAATCATTAAAGTATGTGAACAGCTTGAAATCACAATCCTTGTTGATGAAGCCTATCATTATTTTTACCCAAAAACATTCATCAAATATGCTTTTAACTCAAAACATATTCTTGTTACAAGAACCTTCTCGAAATTATTTTCAATGGCTGGTTGCCGCCTTGGATATGTCGTTGGGCATCCTGATGAAATAAAAATGGTACAGAAATTATGTACACCTCATAATACTAATGCTTTTGCTATGCTGATCGCTGAAAAAATTTTAGAGGCTCCCGGTATTTTAACTTATTTAATTGAAAACTATAATCTTGGACGCGATTATTTAGTTAAAGAATTAGATACTCACGGATATCTCCACAAAGGTGATGCTGGAAATTTCATTTTTATAAAGCCCAAAACAGATGCTGTATCTATTGTTGATAAAATGAAATCAGAAAAACAAATTTTAATAAAATCTTATTCTAATGTTGGAAACTTTGGTACCTGTCTGCGAGTTACAATTGGTGCCAGACAATATATGGAACGCTTTTTAGATGCTTTATTTGAACTAGACAATATAAATTAAAGGAGTCGCTTTTTTAATGACAAAAGTTATAACTTATGGAACTTATGATCTACTTCATTACGGTCATATCAGATTATTAGAAAGAGCAAAAGCTCTTGGCGATTATTTGATCGTTGGAGTAACATCGGATGATTTTGACAAAACACGTGGAAAAATAAATGTACAGCAGTCCCTAATGGAACGTATTGAAAACGTCCGTTCTACCGGGCTTGCTGACAAAATAATTATTGAAGAATATGAAGGGCAAAAAATTGATGATATCCAACATTACAATGTTGACATTTTTACTGTTGGTTCTGATTGGGTTGGATATTTTGACTATTTAAAAAAATATTGTAAAGTTGTCTATTTAGATCGAACAGCAGGTGTATCCAGTTCTGAGCTTCGAGCAAAAGACAGCAATTTAAAGCTTGGATTAACAGGGAACTCTACTCTTGTGGAAAAATATTTTCATGAAAGTAAATTTGTCAACGGTGCAGATGTTACAGCCATTTCAGCTTCATCCATTACTCCTGAATTAAAATCCGAAAGCAATCTAATAACGCAAGACACCTATAGTGATCTTCTTTCTTGTGTAGATGCTGTGTATATTGCCTCGCATCCAACTGAACATTATAACCATATCAGGCAGGCTTTACTTGACGGAAAACATGTTTTATGCGAATCACCAATTGCCCTTTCCGAATTAGAATGTAAAGAACTTTATCAACTGGCAACTGATAAAAATTTAATTTTAATGGATGCTATAAAAACAGCATACTCCACAGCATATAATCGTTTACTTTTACTTTTAAAATCAGGAAAAATAGGTAATATTCTTTCTGTTGAATCAACCTGTACAAGCTTAAAAAACCTAAATGCTAATCCAGTAAAAAATATTTCAAATTATTGGAATAGCATTTGTTCATGGGGCCCTACTGCCATGTTACCTATTTTTCATATTCTGGGTACAAATTGGGTTGATATAAATATCTCATCTCTTATGATGGATGAGTTTTCTACTTTTGATTTATTTACAAAAATAAATTTTACTTATCCTAACGCAGTTGCTTCGTTAAAAGTAGGAAAAGGAGTCAAATCAGAAGGTGAATTGATTATTTCCGGTACCAAAGGTTACATTTATGTACCTGCCCCTTGGTGGAAAACAGAATATTTTGAAGTACGATTTGAAAACCAAAATAACAATCGACGTTATTTTTATCAATTAGATGGAGAAGGTATACGCAATGAATTAGTAGCATTTTTAAGAGCAATCCGAAGGAATCAACTACCAAATAATCTCTCCAAAGAACTATCTATAAATATTACAAAAGTTATACAGATTTTTGAAAGTGATACGAATGTATTTCATATCACTTCTTCTGATAATTTTTGAAAAACAGGCGGATCATCAATTTTAAATTGTGACCGCCTGCTCTTTTTTATTTAATTCTTTTTTTTACTTCTTCCTCTAAAATTTTTTCATTCTTTTTCCAGTCTGCATGAACAAAATGTGGCTCTCCACAAGGAAATGTATAAAAATCATAACCATATAACTCTTCTAAAATATAAATATAGTTATTAGGTACATAATATTTATCTCCTTCAAATTCTATTTTCTTAAGAGGATAAAAATTATCTTTTGCAATTATATTCCTATCATCGCAATAACTCCAACTATCAAAGCTATATAAGCATCCCTTTGCATCCTTTTTATCGCAAACCACGTTTTTCTCTCGAAGTTTATTAAAATATTTATCAAATATCTTTGAAACTTGTACACCAATAGTCGAATCAGCATCGACACATCCTGCTTTACGAAACTCTCGGATTAACGGATTACTTTCATCTGTCAGTTCTGATTTTAACTCTCTTTTAACCCTTTGATTTCCCTCCCATTTTTCATATGTTGCTTCACTAATCCAATCGAACGGGAATACATCAATAAAAACAGGAACCGTTGAGTCTTTGTAAGTAAAACGAATCTGTTTACAAAATCCCCAAGCATCATATCTCACTGTAAGACGATATTCTTGATTATCCTTTAATATTTCTCTTAATTTATCAATATCCTCTCGAGCCATACAAGTATCTATATCGTCATCCCACGGAATAAATCCTTTATGTCTTACTGCCCCTAACAAAGTTCCCGCATAAAGCCAATAAAATAATTGATGCTCATCGCAAATCCTGACAAAAGCTTTCAGCAAATCTTTTTCGAGAAGCTGTAAATTTCTATTTACCCCCTGAGTTTTCGGTAATGCAAGAAAGAATCTCTTTTGAGCATCTACTGTAGACTCCCCATCTTTTCGATATTCTTGCCAGAACATCTGCATATCTTGTTTATGATAATGTGTAATAATTCTTTCCAAACGAGCATTCTCCTCATGCAGACGTCTCACCTCATTTGCTAAACCATCTATTTTTCCACTCATCTGATTATAAAGTTCATTTCGATGATTATAACTATTTTTTACCCCTGATTCTAAAATCTGTTTTAAGGAATCTGCTTTTTCCAATAAGTTGTTTGCTTTGTCAAAGAACTGTCTTTTTCCTACCGGAAGACGCCAATATACATAATCCCAAATTCTTCCCATATCATTTCTCCTTACTCTCAAGATTCAATACAAAATATTTTCCGCGTAAGCGCAAATCTTCTTACAATCATAATTCCTGCCGTAACCCATAACATTTTCCCAACAATCTGGATCACAAAATATTCTGCATCACTCATCCCATGAGAAATTATATATCCATACACCATTCCCCAAGGGAACATATTCAACTCCACTAAATGAAAGCATAAAACTATTAAGGAATTTTTTCCATAAAATAGTAAAATCTTTTTTATCCCAGAACAATATTTGCATAAAAACATACATATTATAATTATAACATAAGATCCTGCCAATGCCCCTGCTATATCCAAGATACCATTTTCATATGCATTATTGACCATATATAAACCTCTACTAAATATAATAGATATATACCAAACTGCACATAGTAAAACAAATATCTCCTTTTTACACCTAATCGACAATATTTTCTTTGATTTACATAACCATCCCAAATACACAAAAATACAAGCTACCATTCCTGGTTGAATACTCCATGGGAACCAAATATATTTAGATGAATAATAGCCAATGATTGCGATTACCAGAATCCCTATGTACCCATATCTATACTGTATAAAAAATCTGGTAATCAACAATGCTACAAATAATGCCAATAAAAACCAAATTGCTCCTATCTGATGAATCTGATATCTTGACATTACATCGTTATGGTCTGATCCAGCGCCAAACATCCCCGCAAGAATCCACATTTTTAAATTAGCGATCAAATCAGGTCGTTTCATAACAAAGTCTTCGCAGACAGACCATGCACACATTATCCCCCATGTAAATATATATGGAAATATCAATTGTTTAAATCGCTTTTTTGCAAATTCCCATAATGTCATTCGACTAGAAAGAAAGTAACCACTGATCAGGAAAAATATAGGCATATGAAACGAAAAAATAAACCTCTCTGTCAAAGTCATTCCTCTTGCTATTAATCCCATATGCCCTACAATAACAGCAATGATGGCTATTCCTTTAGCAGCATCAAAATATTCAATTCGTTGCTTTTTCACTTTTAATCAAACCTCAGTTCTAAATTCCACCTATTGTTTTAATAATAATCTTTTTAGCCACCTCACGTCTAGCTGTATCTTTAGGAAAAACTTTTTCACCAACTTCAACCACATGATCTCTAATTTTTTGCTTTATTCCTACACGGGAGCCCTCCGGATCACACATACGTTGCATAATTGTCTCATAAAATACAGTATTACGAGAATATTTCCAAAATTCTTCCGCCATATCAGACCATGGCTGATGCCACGGTTTATCTGGACCGGCATAATGAATTATTTTAGGATTTTTTCTTGCTTCCATATGCTCATCATGTAAATATTTTGGTGCCAATGCAATAATCTGACTAAGTCTGATTCCTCTCCAATCAACCATTACATTCCATGCCATATCAACAAATTTTACTCTACCCTGCGCCAAATAATTTAATACATCCTGATCCAGTAATTCCCATTCGTATGAAGCGGCAAATTTAAGCATTTCCGCAGTTGTATATGTTTTTCTAAACTCCGCTAAATTAAATACAATAACTCCTGCCTGGAAATACTCATATGGTTTTTTAATTTTAAGAATTGTATCCATATACTTTTTCTTATTAGGCTCAAATCCATTATATAATCCTGCTGTATCCGCATCTTTCGCTGCTGCAAGCAGATAACCATCAACGTCCGTCGCATACAATTCCGCGATATCTGCATTTACAACCAAATCACTGTCAATATAAACTGCTTTATCATAATCTGCTAAAATCTGTGGCATTAACAATCTAAAGTAGGTCTCTAATGCAAAATGACCTCTTAAAAACAACTTCTTAAATGGTTTCTCGTAACGTCTGATATCCAGAAAACGTAATGTTATATTTTGATGATCTTCTAACTGCTTCTTTAATCTATCCTGACTTCCCATCGAAATATCTCTGTGCATAATAATAAGATCGTAATTCTGATCATCATTAGAATTCGCACGTATTGACTCCAGTACTGCTGCCAAATACGGAACATAATATTCATTTGCAGATAAAACTACTGCATTATTATTTTCCGCATATGCTGGTTTTAAATGCACTACTGGATCAGTATTAAAAAATACAACCGTCTGTAATGTTTTAATTTTTAAATTTCTAGTACGTTTTACATGAAAATAAAAAATACTTAACAGGCGTTCTGCTAAATGTCCCGGTGTTCTTAATGCTTCAATTGAATAATCACTCATATCCATTCTTTTTTCACATTCACCCAATATATCAAATAACCATGCTGCATATTCCTGAAATAAATCTTTTTTCATAATATACATATTACATAAACATGTCATCTTACCTTTCAAATAAGATTCCATATCGTCTACATATTCCGGATATTTTTCTTTCACAACTTCACGCATAATATCCAAATCTTTTACATGCAACTGGTTTCCATTTTTATACTGGTCATATACTGTTCGGTCATTGACCGGCATTTTAGTAATATCTTTTTCCTCTGTAATCACCAAATCATAACCTTCAATTTCCCTCCGCATGGTCTCATCATCAATTTTATATTTCTTAACCGATTTCTTATCTAAAAATTCTTCACATACATTCTGCCAGCAGTCCAATAAATATTTTTCCTTAGAGAAATTCATGTAACGTCTATAATGGAAAAATCCATAATAATCTGCATCCAAATTTTTCCACGCCCAATACTGTGCTGTTAATTCACAGTAATTTGGATTTTTAGCTGAAATATTTTCTCCTTCATTATCTCTAAGCATACCTTTAAAACGCTTTTCATTTAAAGCACATCCAACCTGAATCGGTTTTATAATCTCACTAGGTACTACTTCTACCGGTTTGTGACATGATACCAAAATACTAATATTACTCATATTACCTTCAACCTTTCTCTTCTTGTTTTTAATAATCTACCTTCGTTAATATTGAAAATTAATGATATTCTTTTATATATTCATCAGTTACTTCTTTTACAAGACCACTCATTCTAACATCGCCTTTATCCAGCCAAATAGCATGGTCACATAATTTTCTTACAGATTTCACATCATGAGAAACATATAAAAGAGTTGTTCCATTACTTAACATTTCTTCCATACGTTTATAACATTTTTGTTGAAACTGATAATCTCCAACAGATAAAATTTCATCTACTACCAAAATATCCGGTCGTACCATTGTTGCAATTGCAAATCCTAATCTAGCCTGCATACCTGATGAAAAATTTTTAATTGGAACATCCAAAAAATCTTGCAATTCTGCGAAATCTATAATCTCATTAAAATGTTCTTCCATAAATTTACGCGAATGACCCAACACTGTGCCATTCAAAAAAACATTTTCCCTTGCTGTCATATTCATATCAAATCCAGCCCCTAGTTCAATCAGCGGTGCAATTTTCCCCCGAGTCGTAACAGTTCCTGTGTATGGTTTTAAAATTCCACAACATGCTTTTAATAATGTTGATTTTCCGGAACCATTTGTTCCAATCAGTCCCCATGCTTCACCACTTTTTACTTTTAAATTAACGTGTTTTAAAGCAAGAAATTCTTGGAACATTAATTCATGTTTTATCATTTTAATAACATATTCCTTCAAATTATCAACTTTTTCCGAAGCAAGATTAAATCGTATTGTCAAATCCTCTACATCCACTACATATTCTTCATTCATAATAATTCTCCTAGAAGTATAAAATAAAATTATCCTGCGTTTTCTTAAATACAGTCAAGCCAATTACCAGCATAACGCCTGCCATAACCCAGCATCCAACAAAAATACGTAACGTCGGCAACTGTCCATACAATACTAAACCACGGAAGAACTGAATATAATAATACATTGGATTAAAATATTCAATAAGTGTTCTAAGCCAATTTGGTAATAAATCTATCGGATAAAATAACGGTGTCAAATACGTCCATGCAACAGTAATTGCATTATAAATGTACTGAATATCTCTGAAAAATACATTGGCCGCTGAAAGCAGAAATCCCATACCACACACAAAAATATATAATGGAATAATTACTAACGGAAATAATAAAATATATGGTGAAAAATGTGATCTAGTAAATAACATTACGATAACCAACGCACCCATTGAAAAAATTAAATCAATAAGCGAACTCGTAACCTTTGATAATGTAAAAATATATTTAGGCACATATATTTTTTTTATCAAAGAACTATTGTCCAAGACTGAATACATTGACATATGTGTTGACGAATTCATGAAATCAAATAAGGTTTGTCCTGCCAACAGATATACTGGATAATTTTCTATTCCCTGCCTGAACATTTGCGAAAATACCAACGTCATTACAATCATAATCAGTAAAGGATTTAAAATACTCCATAAATATCCCAAAAAACTTCTACGATATTTTAATTTCACATCTCTTACTACGAGCTCACGTAACAAATCCTTATATTGAAAAAATGTATTTATTCTATCCTTTGTCTCATTCATATTTTTATAATCTCCTTAATAACTATCTCTACGTCTTTTAAATGCAAGAACAGCCAGAGGAAATGCTGCATATTTAGTTTTTCTCAAAAACAGAACAGCTGGATTTTTCACCCTGTCATAAACTTCTCTGTTTTTATGGTAAAAATATGCATCTAATTTCATTGCTTCCTTCTTCATGCCGCTTTTCAGCGGGAAACTTATATAAATCTTCATCTGACTGGTAAGAATCGTTGCAGTCAACTCTCTTATATATTCCAAATTAGCTGTTGGTGCAATAGTTTCAGCTTTCTTGCAATACTGATTAAGTCGCATCAGAACCCGTAAATGATTTTTTAGATTCTTCTGCATTTTCTGAATAGACATGCTTTGTCCAGGAAGTCCCAGACGATATTGGTAAACCGGATCTTCAATAAAATATACTGTCCTTACATATGGAATCGGAAATGCAATAAACTCCACATCTACATAAAAAGTATGCTCGTCAATCTGTTCATTTGCTTTTCTGAATAGCTCTGTTTTCACTGTAGTTGCATGCATATCAATAATTGTTTTTCCTACAATATCTTCAAACTTATATAACTTATTATACTCTATTTTTTCAAATGGATATTCTTGTCTTTTTTCTGGTAATCTTGTCGTATGGTTAATCCAGGTATAATTTGATGCAACAATATCTGCATCACTTTCTTTCAAAATCTCTACAAGACGAATAAAGCTTCTTGTATCTACCCAATCGTCCCCATCAACAACCTTGAAATACTTTCCTTTTGCTTCTCGAACCCCAGTATTAATTGTTGAACCATGTCCACCATTTTTTTTATTGATCAACCGAAATGTATTTTCATACTTATCTACATATCGCTGTGCAATTTTTGCAGTATCATCACTAGAACCATCATTCACAATCAATACTTCAATATCACCCATAACTTCTGAATTTACAAAAGATTCCAGACATTCTTCCAGATATGCTTCTACATTGTAACTTGGAATTGTTACCGTTAATATCTTCTCGTTCATTCTTCTCCTAACTTATATACTATTAATAATATTTTTCTCAAAAAAAGTTGGTTTCACAGATATTTAGTTTTATCTGAATCACCAACTTTTATTTTGATTACATAATTATGCTACACACTCTCTTAGATGGAAAGATTATATCAAAAGTATTCTCCTTTGTCAAATTCTACATTTTTTTATATATTTATCGTTTCAAAAGATAAATATTACTCATATCATCCGTACCAAGTAATTCCGATTTATTATAATTTAATTCTTGTTTCACATATTTTAAACATTCATCTACCGAAGAACCATAATCATTTACTAAGGTATCCACATAAATAATCATTTCATCTTCTGATGCATCTACTTTCTTTATATTCTGCTTAATTTTATCTAAATCAATCTGATATATATCTTTTTTACAATTCATAAGATTTAATGCATTATCTAATATCCTATGCTGCGATGCATATATATATATTACCGGTAACTCCGTATATTCTTGAAGAACTTGTTCGTTCCCCCCCTTTTCTTCATAAATATATTCCGGATCATTCGCAAAATATGTTATACCAACTATAAAAATACATATTAATCCTAATACAACTCTTTGCATTACTTTTTTTCTTGTCATACATGTAATAGTTCTCCAAATTAATATACTCATTTCCAGCACAATTAATGGATAAATACACATCATAAACCTATTTGAAGAAAATACTGTAATTTTACATACCAATAAAAAATAGAATACTATAACTAATAATATACCTATAGCAATAATATAGCTTTGCTTTATTTCTATTATTTTTTTTCCTGAAATAGGCTTTTTTTCAATAATTAATTGTATCTTCTTTTCTTTTTTTTCAATTTTGATTTTATACAATATATTGCAGACCCTATACCCAACTAATAAAACTAAAAATAATATAAGAATAACACTCCACAAACTTCCAAACAATTCTGAACTAATGTCTTTCCAATATATTTTTATGCGTTCTCCCCAATCACTAAAATTACGCATATTTGTATGTGTCAAAGAACTATTAGCATTTCCATCCTTTCCAGAAAGTTTTCTTAAATATGTTGGAAATGTGCCAAATGCACATATAATCCCTATTCCACCAGCTATTGAATATTTTAAAAATACTTTCCACCCCAGGTTTCTTTCTCTAATAACCTTAGTAAGCATAAGTCCAACAATAGGACAGGCAAAAATAATAAAAAAGAAATGTGTGTATAATCCTCCAAAAGTAGCTATACATAATAACACAAATCTTTTCACTGTTATTTTTTCCTCTTTATAAATTTGAATATTTTCCAGCAAAAAGAATAGACACCATACAGTTAGTAACATATACATTCTTACATATGTCACCGAATTAACTGCTCCAATACTAAATCCATATAACACTAATACTAAAATATTAAAAATATTTTTCTTTGAAATGCATCTAGCTACTCTCAACAGTAAATACATTGCAATCGCAAAATAGATTACATTTGGAATCAATCCAAACCATTTACTAAATTTCCCAGGAAAAAACGACGATATTGTATGCAATACCATATAAAAAAGAGGCGGATGCGCATCGTGCGTTTGATTGTAAATTACAGATCCATATGAAAATTCTTCTCCCTTATTCACTGTTAAATACGACTTAAATATCTCTGGTTCTATTTTTACATTATCCAAACCATTATCTTCCCATATCTGTGCATGATAATAACTATTTGACAATCCATACGACCATATTTCATCTACAAAAAAACCCTGTTTCATATTACAGTAATATAACATAAATACAATTTGCACAAATAAAATCACTGCAAATATGATATATATATTCGTCTTTTCAACCCTATCAATAAGCTTATTGAATCCCTTCTTTATCTGCATTTATTTCTTACTCGCTTTCTCTCACAATATAAATAGGTCTTTTTTTTGTTTCCAAATATGTCTTCGATAAATACAACCCCATAATTCCAAGACATAACAGCTGGATTCCACCTAAAAAGAATATTATTGTTACCAATGACGGCCATCCAGCAACCGGATCTCCGAATGCTAATGCTCTAATAATTATCACTAACATAGATATAAACGAAACTCCGCAAAATACAATTCCAAACACAGATGCAATCGCTAAAGGTGCTGTAGAATATGCTAAAATTCCTTCAATTGAGTACAAAAACAGTTTCCAAAAAGACCATTTTGTCTCTCCTGCGCTTCTTTCCACATTTTCAAAGGCAATCCACTTTGTATGAAATCCCACCCAACTGTAAATTCCTTTCGTAAATCTGTTATATTCGGCATCTTTCAAAATAGCATCCACCATTTTGCGCTTCATTAATCGGAAGTCTCTTGCGCCATCTACAATTTCTGTTGATGACATTTTATTGATTATCTTATAAAACATTCTCGCAAAAAAAGACCTGATAGGCGGTTCCCCTGCCCGGTTAACTCTTCTCGTAGCAACGCAATCATAATCTTCTTTACCTTCTGACTCTTTAATTGTTTTCCACATTTCCGGCAGCAGTGACGGTGGATCCTGCAGATCCACATCCAATGTTGCAACATAATCTCCTGTTGAAAGCTGTAATCCGGCATATAATGCAGATTCTTTTCCAAAGTTTCTTGAAAACGAAACGTAATGAACTCTTTCATCCTTTACTCGCAAATTTTTGAAACACTGTAATGTTCCATCTTTACTTCCATCATCCACGAAGCAAAACTCAAATTCAAACTCATCTTTCAACTGTTCTATTACTTTCAAAGCTTCTCTATAAAAAATAGGAATTGCTTCTTCTTCGTTGTAACAAGGTACTACCAATGACATTTTCATGATTTTATTCCTCCAAACTACACTTAAATAGTTGTATGATCCGTTTCCACGCTCGGTCCTTCATGACTGATTCGTCCCAGACTCACCAGTTCCTGAAAAGCTTCACTATCTCTCTTCTTATCTTCCGGTCTGATATGATACGTTGAAATGATTCCGGCAACTATTTCTTTAATATCCGGACTTTCTTCCATCGCCGCTTTTTCAAGCTCTCTTAACTGGCTTAAGAAATGTACCTCATCAAACTCCAACGGTTTCCCAATAAAAATCAAATCATTCGCCGTCTTCTGAAGCCCTTCTTCTTTCGTCAGTAACTCTTCATATAGCTTTTCACCTGGTCTTAAGCCCGTATATTTAATTTCCATATTCACACCAAGCGTATATCCGGAAAGCCGAATCAAATTCTTTGCGAGGTCGGCAATCTTTACCGGTTCTCCCATATCCAACACAAAGATTTCTCCACCATGAGCATAAGCTCCAGCCTGTAATACCAACGATACCGCTTCCGGAATCGTCATAAAATAACGAATAATATCTGGATGCGTAACTGTAACTGGTCCGCCTGCTTCCATCTGCTTCTTGAAAAGTGGTATTACACTACCATTACTTCCAAGTACATTTCCAAACCGTACAATTACATATTCTGTTCTGGAATACTTACTAAATGTCTGCACGATCATCTCACACATGCGCTTCGAAGCTCCCATGATATTTGTTGGGTTTACGGCTTTATCTGTAGAAATAAGTACGAATTTCTTTACACCATACTTGTCCGCTGCTCTTGCAGTTTTATAGGTTCCAAATACATTATTCTTAATTGCTTCATTCGGACTGTCTTCCATAAGCGGCACATGTTTATGTGCTGCTGCATGAAATACAACATCTGGACGATAATATTCCATTACACTTTCAATTCGGCTTGTATTACGAACAGATCCAATTAATACTTCCAGCTTCAGATTGGGATATTTTCGAATCAGTTCCTGCTGAATCTCATATGCATTATTCTCATAGATATCAAATATAATCAGAAGCTTCGGATTGTGTGCAGCAATCTGGCGGCAAAGCTCACTGCCTATCGATCCACCGCCACCAGTAACCAGTACTCGTTTATTACTTACATACTGTCCAACGCTTTCCATATCAATATTGATGGTATCCCTTCCAAGCAAGTCCTCAATGGATACTTCTCGCAGGTTTGACACCCCAACTTCATCATTGATGAGCTGATACATTCCCGGCAAAATTTTAAGTTTACAATCTGTAAGATTACAAATTCTCAAAATATCACGGGTAGCTTTATTTCCTGCCGATGGAATCGCAAGGATGATCTCTTCTGCATCATATTTTTTTGCTGCTTCCTGAATCATATCCCTTCCACCGACAATCCGGATTCCGTGAATATATTTTCCCTTTTTAAACGGGTTATCATCAATCACACATACAACTTTCTGATTCAGGTACTTACTGCTTTTTAGCTCTTTAATGATCATATTTCCCGCTTCACCAGCTCCGATTACGATCGTATTCCGGGAATGCTTTGCTGATTTTTTAATTCCATTCTGCATCGTGTGTAAAATTCGATACGAAAAACGAGTAATTAGTGTAGTAATACTAAGCAAAATAAAGTAGAAGAAATAATAGCTTCTTGGGATCGGTAAATACAATAAACTAAATCCAAACGCCTGAAACGCTGTTGAAAGCATTGCCGCACACACAATCAATAGCATCTCATATAAGCTGGCATAGGACCACACTCGGTTATACAGATTTAACAGTAAAAAGATAATTACCGTCGTAATCACATTTATAATCATGTAGTGTTCTACACTGCTCATATACTCCTCTGGTACCCAGATATTATCCAATTTAAAGCGCAATATAATCGCTAAGTAAGAATCCAAAACCACAGTAAGCATGTCCACGATAAACAAAGCAATCATTCTGCTTCTGGAATTTTGAAGTCCCCATCCTTTTTTCATACTCAACCTCCATTTGTACAATATAAAATTGTTACAAAATATTACATCTTTTTTAACTCTAACCTATAGCATACCAAATTTTACTTCAAGATACAATGTTTATCGCCTATTCTTCACATAAAAATAGGATTTTGCATGTTTTTCTCTCATGCAAAATCCTATTATAACTTATTATTTACTTGTGTTCAATAATGGTTTTATATAAAGATTAACTATGTTATAACCATAATTTGCACCTGTAGCCCATCCTGCTCCAGTTGGACTTTCTTTCTGTCCAAGCCATTCCACATATGGTGAAACACCTTTTGTCACAAGACTATATCTTCCATCTACACATGTCTGTTTCAGATTTTCTGTTGATGCGTATGCCTTCAAATGCTGTACCTGCGCTCGAATTCCAATCCGAATAGATTTAAATCCATTACCTGAAGCTCCATTTCCAGTTGCTCCAAGACCGGCAAAATTATACTGCTCTTTTTTTACATCTCCACCAAATCGTAAAAAACCAGTTTCCATCATTGCCTGTGCAAATGCGACTTCAGCTTTTACGCCCTCCACCTTGCATTCATCAATATAAATCTGACAGAAATCTTTAATAGTCGGTGCATCTTTGTTATCAGAATACGGATATTTTCCACCTTTAGCAGTGAAATAATTTGCCATCTGGCTTGCTGTCGTAGATGTAGTACCCATAATAGCGTAAAAATCACTCATATCTGATTTCTTTACTAATTTCCATTTCTGCTTAGTGTTCTTGCCCCATGTGGCAATTTGAACATTTGCACCGTTATTTGTACTTCCATTAGCTACTTCCAATACATTACCAAGCTTTGATTCAATATAGTAATAACCATTTCCCGCATCAATAAATTTCCATGTTTGCGTATTTGAGTTATCTTTACTATATTGCCATACATTCGTTCCTGATTGGTTTGTTTTTCCAGCCAAGTCTAATGCTTTTCCCGATTTCTGTGAAACAATTTGATATTCTTTATCTGCAACTTTCTTTATCATAAAGTTCTGTGCCAGTGTATCATTTTTATCAAAAATCTGAAGATTTGCTTTATCATTCGCAGAGGCATTATCAATATCCATTACTTTTCCTGATGACAGTGAGGTTTGAATCACATAAGTTCCATTTGCTATATCAACATAATTCTTCGTAGATACGGATGAAAGTTTCCATTTTTGTGCATTTGTTTTATTTAATTCAAATGTCTGTATATTATTTTGTGCTCTAATTGTACCATTTTGAATATCTAAAACCGTTCCCAATTTTGACTGGATATAATAATTACCATTTCCAGCATCTACAAATTTCCAACACTGTGCTGCAGATCCATTCCATGAAAACTGCTGAACATTTGTGCCCGAAGCCATAGATCCATCTGACACATCAAGTACCTTGCCTGTTGCTTCGCATTGAATTTTATAGTAGCCATCTCCAACTGCTTTTATACTAAACTTCTGTGCTGCCGTATTATTCGAATTAAACAACTGAACATTTGCACCGTTATAAGTATTTGCATTATCAATATCCAATACATATGCATTATTTGCAGCTGAACAAATTGTATAAACGCCTTCTGCTACATTGGAACCAGTATAACTATCAAGCTGTACGAAGCTCCATCTCTGTGCATTTGTTGCATTCCAAGTAAATGTTTGTACATTTGTACCTGCATTAAGTGTACCGTTCTGAATATCAATAACTCCACCATTTTTTGTCTGAATGTAATAATTACCAGCTACACTAATAACCTTCCATAACTGGTTATTTTTCCCATTCCATGCATTTTGATATACATTTGCTCCATTGACATCTGCTCCAGAATTATATTCCAATGCTTTTCCAGAATTTTTCGATATAATTTTGCAGTATCCATCTTTTACATGTGTAATTTGAAATTGCTGAGCATTTGTTCCATTTACATTATAAATCTGCACATTTGCTCTATCAGACTTACTGCCTCCACTGATATCTAATACCAACTTTCCAGTACTGGCTGATTTCAAATAGTATGTTCCATTTCCAACAAGACTTTCCGATTGTATCTGCAAATACCATTGTTGTGTACTCTTTCCAGAATTATCCGTCATCTGGACATTCACACCTGCATTTGCACTGTTTCCTCTTAACCCGATTGTTTTCCCAGTTTTAGAAATAATATAATAACTTCCATTACCAACCGAAACAAATCTCCACAGCTGTGCATCTGTTCCATTCCACGAGTACATCTGGACATTTGCTCCTGCTGACTTCGAACCATTGGCAACATCTAAAACATTACCAGACAAATCAGAAATGATTCTGTAATATCCATTTCCGACATACGCAATTCTAAATCTCTGTGCCGAAATTCCTTTTTTCGTATAGATCTGAACATTTGTTCCACTTGACATACTTTCATTTTGAACATCAAATGTCTGATTTTTATTCGCCATATTTTCAAACAAATAAACTCCGTCTTTTACCGGTTGCTCACTCTCATTAGCTCGATTTGAATCTAAGATCCATTCCTGCGCATTTGTAAAGTTTGCGTTGTAAATTTGAAGATTTGTTCCTGATGAAATCGTACCATTCGCAATATCAATCACCAGTCCTACCTTGGAACGAATATAATATTTTCCATTTCCGGCATCCACAAATTTCCACAACTGAGCATCTGTTCCATTCCATGAAAATGTCTGTAAATTTGTGCCATTCGTACTATTACCATTATATATATCTAAAACTTTTCCAGTAGATACTTCACTTATTTTGTAATATCCATTGCTCACATATTTTATATCATATTTCTGGTTTTCAGTTCCAACATATGTATCCAGTTTTGCATTTCCACTATTCTCTGTTATAGCTAATGTTATCGAGCTAGCACTCGCAATTACATACTTTCCATCCTTTACCGGTTTGTTTTCCGTTTTGGAAATTTGCCACTTCTGCGCATTGGATTGATTTGCTGTCTGCATATTAACATTTGTTGAAGAAGTTTGTATTCCAACTACTGTTCCAAGCTTTGATCGTATATAATAGCTTCCATCTGATAACTTGACAAATTTCCAAAGTTGCGCGTTATTCTGACTATAATCATATTGTTTTAAATTTGCCCCACTTTGATTACTTGCATTATCAATATCTATCGATTTTCCTGAATGTTCTGCAATCACTTTATAATACCCATTGCTAACATAAGTCAGTTCAAATCTTTGTGACGACAAATTTTGATTACTTGTCACACACACATTTGCAGAATTTTCTGTTGAACCTCCATTTACACTCAGCACCTTGTTTGATGATGTATTAGTAATCGAATATGTACCATTTTCTAATGGTTTCGACTCTGCTTTTGTAAGTTTCCACTTCTGTGCATTTGTCCCATTATACGCATAGCAGTCTATCATCGTTCCGTTTGCTGTATTAGCCGACCACACATCCAAACATGTACCTAATACTGAATGAATCGTATAATACCCATTTCCAGCATTTGTAAAATACCATAACTGTGCATTCGTTCCATTAGACATATATTGCTGTACCGTTGCTCCCGATGCCGTCGACCCTCCAGCCACATCCAGAACCTTTCCTGAATGTTCTGCCGTAATCGTGTAATACCCATTTCCGGCACTTCTGACCTCAAATCTCTGTCCTGATGTATCTTTTTTATCATTCAGCACTGCGGCTGTCTGATCTGCAAATCCATCATTCTGAATCGAAAGAACCTTATTCGCATTCAATGCGCTGCTAAATACATAAGTACCTTCCGCAACATTCACTCTTTCACCCGTCTTGGCAAGTCCCAGATATTTTGCAATTCCTGTTGCATCCGCAACACCAAGTTTTTTCAGACCTGCTTCATTATTTAAGAAGTTATTGACATCTCCACTGTTTGTGAGGAAAGCATGCTCAACGATAATTCCCGGGATTCCATTTCTCTTATTCGCAACCTGAACCGTAAACCAGTCTTCCAGTGAACCATCCGGGTATTTGTATTCTGGATCTGTTCCCGTTTTATAGTACAATCCACGGTTATACAATCCGATTGATGAAAGTTCATTCAAAATCTTGGTTGCAAGTTCTCTTCCCTGTGCACCTACCTCTGATTTCCAGTTATAGTTTGGAATAATAACCTCTGCACCTTTTGCTGCTGATGATGCTGCATTCAGATGAAAACTGACAAATATCTTCGCCCCTGCTTTTGCCGCTGCATTTGCTCTCGCCGTAATACATCCACCTGCCGGTGATTCATTCGGATAAGGACACTTCGAAGATGTCCTTGTCATGTACACCTCTACTCCGACATGTTTTTCAAGCTCTTCCTTACAATAATTAGCAATCTTCAAGGTGAGTGCCTCTTCTCGTAAACCGTAATAGCTTGCTCCTGCATCTCTGTCATCATGTCCTGGATCCAGTGCCACAACAATCTTGCCTGATCTTGCAGCCTGTGTACTGATTCCAGAATCATCATCAAGCGACATCATCGCCGGAGTTGATGCAAGGACATCTGTCCGTGCAGCATCAAGTGCATCCTCGATACTGTTCTGTTCTTCGATTGTTCCATTTTCATTCAATGTAGAAACCGAAATACCAACTGCATCTTCCGCTGCCGCTTCTTCCTGTTCTTCATCAACCGGCTGAAGTTCATCGATTCCATCATATTCCTGATTAACTCCGAACTTCGCTTCCATCTTAAGGTCTGCAAGCGCATAATCTGTAGTTTCTCCATTTTCTGTTACACTGATAGAAACAACTTCATAGGTTCCACTCTGATACTCATCTTCGTAATACTTTTCAAACAGATACAGATTTCCTTCCGATCTACTGATACACCAGTCTTCCCAGGTATCATCATCTTTTCGTACATGAAGTACCATCTGCTCTATGTACTCGTCTTCTGTTCCCCAGGATACAACAATTCGCTGTGTCTCCGGTGTCTGCAGATATGGACTTTCCACGTAAGCATAATTCATGCTGCTTTCTTCTGGTTGGGCTTCCTGTTCTGTCGTTTCCTGCTCTGGCGCTTCCTGCTCCTGAACATCCTGTTCCCCTTCAACATTTTCATCAACTGATTGTTGTTCTTCCGAAGTTTGTTCCTGCTGCTGTGGTTCTTCTACCTGTGATTCTTCTGCCTGTACTTCAGACTTCGGCTCTTCTGTCTGGTCCTCTGTTGTCGTCTGTGTTTTTGCAGCTGGCGCATCCGCCGCATATACCGGCATTGTTGTACCAATCATTGAAAAGACCAGCAATGCCACACTACATTTTTTCAACCAGTTCTTCATTATATACTCCTCTTCTCTTACTCATCTGCTGTCATGTATCCTTTGAGTACGGTATGTCCGGTTTCTAAAGGCTGCCCGTTTTCCGTAATCTTAAGTCGTTCACATTCATACGTTTTCAGGAAAGACTTTTTAATACATGTGAGTATTTGTTCTTCTCCTGTCGTCCCCATGCTTCTGATGTAAGAACCAGTTCCGGAATCTACATCGAGATCAATCGTTTTCTGTTCCTGATCAACATTACAGCTGTTCATCTTACACTCACTGCTAAGAACGCCTTCCCCTATTAAGCCGTTCCAGATATCGGTTGTCTGAAGCAGATTCGTTCTGATCTCTGCGCATTCGATTTCTTCACTGTCGGATATATAATATAATTTCAGAATCTGATCCTGAGCTTCATGGTTTCCGCTGTCTTCTTCTTTGCTGTCATTTTCTTCCACCTGCTCATCCTTTTGTTCTGTTTTGTCCTGCGTTGGTTCTGCCTTTTCCTGACTGGTATCTTGCTTGTCCTCCTGGCTGGTATCCTGCGTCGTATCTTTTGCTTCTTTTGAAGTATCTGTACCACTGCATCCCAAGAGCATAACACTTAGACTCAATGCCATTACAAATACCAATACTTTTCTCATCTCACACCTCCTTTCTTAATTTTATCTATTATACAATAGTTCACCATTTTTGTCTATTTTCTTGTCTTAATTAAATAATATGTATTTGCATAATTTTCGACCTGAAGTGGTGAAATTTGATTTCCATCTTCCAGCGAATGCCAGAATTTATTATCCCATGCTGTGTCTCCCCAGAAAAATGCAAGGTGACAGTCTTCTCCGCAGTTCCAGTTTTTTGGTTCTTTATACATAATATCACCTTTTTCCGCACGTCCATTTCGGAGTAATTCAGCAATAGAATTGTACGCATAACACTCTACATTAACAGATTTCAGATATTTATACCAGTTAGAACCATTTGTATATCCACCATTTCGTCCCATTCTTGCAATCATTCCAAGATCTCCACCACATTTTCCTACAACAAATGCAATAAATCCTGTGCAGTTAAGTCCTGTATAATTGTTATATCCTGGCGATCCATTTGGATGCATACATCGGTCGGGAATCGTGTATTCTCCACAATAGTGTGTCCCTAAATAGTATCTGTCATTTACATGTGCCGCCAGTTCTTCCTGAATTGTCCTTCCACTAACTCCAAGCGTACTGTCTAATGTTTGTTTTGTATATGCCTTCTTCAAGCTCCAGACCTGAGCATTAGATTCATTTTCCTGATAAAGCCATACATTTGCACCATTGTAGCAATTTCCTCCTGACACATCAATGTAAGTCCCAAGTTTTGACCTGATCATTATTTTACTATCACCGGCATCGTAAAATTTGAATTTCTGTGCAGAACTTCCATTTTTTTGCCACTGTTTTAAATTCGTTCCCGATGCTGCATTTCCATTATCTACATCCAGATATTTTCCTGAACTATTATTTTTAATGCTATACCATCCATCACTTTCTTTACTGATATAAAAGCTCTGAGCCATCGTACCATTATCTGACCATATCTGTACATTTGCCCCATTATTTCTGCTTCCGTTCGATATATCCAGGACCATTCGGTTAGCTAATGAACTGAAAATCCGATAATTACCATTCGATACACTAATTTCTACTCCTTTTGGGATAACCCGTTTCATCTGCCATTTCTGTTCATTTGAAAGTACTGCATTTCCAAGATAAATATTGGCATTTTCTTTATCCGCAGTAATCATCGTTCCAAGCTGTGATTTCAAATAATAGTTTCCGGTTCCTGCCGAATAAAATCTGAATCGCTGTGCCATACTTCCATTTGCATCAACCTGCTGCAAATTCGTTTTATCTGCGTTGCTTCCATTTGTTACATCCAAAACCTTTCCACTATTAAGATTCTCAACTTCATACCAGTTATTTCCTTTATTTGTGATCTTAAAAATCTGGTGTTCTCCCTCATTTGCAGTTCCAAGTCCAACATTTGCCTGATTATCCTTAGAAGCATCTGTAACTTCCATACACAAATCTCCGGACTTGAACAAATAATATCCATCTGCAATATTAGCAATCTGAGATACAGATAATACAACCTTTTCGACCATCCACTGCTGTGCCGCTGTTCCGTTGAATGCGTAGATCTGAAGATTGGTTCCGCTTTTCAGACTACCGCCTGCACAGTCAATTACTCTTCCCGTCTTTGCCATAATATAGTATCTGCCATTCCCATTCTCATAGAAACGAAACAACTGACCCGCGCCACCATTTGTTGACCATTGCTGCAAATTTACTCCGGATGCTCCCGAACCATTTTTAACATCCAGGACTTTGCCTGAATTTACATTTTTCAGATAATACCATTCTCCGTTAGGAATAATTTTCCATTCTTGTGCACCCGTACCATTTGTCGAATAAATCTGTACATTACCGCCGTCACTATTTGATGCACCCTGAACATCTATGCTAAGACCTGATGCTGCTGCCGGATAAAGGCGATAATTTCCAGCTTGTATTGCCTTGTAATTTCCTGGTGCCTTCCAGGATTTGATCACAAAATTCTGTGCATTGCTTCCATTATATGTATAAATTTGTACATTACCGCCATTCTTCAATTTTCCGGCACTGATATCAAGAACTTTTCTGCTTCCGATTGCAGATAAGATTCGGATTCTTCCTTGTTCATCTTCGTAAAACTTAAATTTCTGTGCTGCCGTTCCGTTTGCATCCCATTGTTGGATATTTGTTCCATTTGCATTTTTCCCTGCTGACACATCCAACACTTTCCCTGACGCAAAATTCTTGATTGTATACCAACCATCTTTATTTTTACTAATATAGAAAATCTGTGCCGCATTCGGTGTTTGTCCCCACAACTGTACATTTCCACCGTTTGCATTACTGTAATTTGCGACATCAAAACCCAAGTTACCTGCCGTTTTCATATTGATCGTATAATAACCATCTGCAATCTGCTTCTCTGCATCTTCACCAAATGTCGATCTTGCTTTCGCAAAACACCATTTTTGTGCAACCGTTTTATTTAATCCATAGAGTTGCACATTGGATGAATTTGCAATTCTTCCTGCTGATACATCCAGTACAGTTCCACTCTCCGTGGTAATGTAACAGCTTCCACTTCCCGTCTCATAAAACTTGTATCGTTGACCAAATGATTCCTGTTGCTGATTCTGGTTAATATTTTCACCAATTTTTGCTTCTTTAGATTTGCTGGAAAGCAATTTTCCAGATTGCACATTTTTTATCCGATACCATCCATCTTCCGCCTTTGTAATATACCATTTTTGTGCATCTGTTTCATTATTGACGTAAATCTGGACATTTGCCTCATTTGCAGTGCTTCCTCCCGCTACATCCAATACATAGTTCTTATTAGCTTCTAACTGAATTTTGTATACTCCACTAGCAAGTTCCACTTCTTTTTTATCATCTTGTTTTTCCCCTTGCTGTTCTGGAGCAATTTCTGTTGTTTTTTCCTCTGGTATAGTCTCTGGATTCTCTCCCGTTGCTTCATCGGTAGTAGATTCATCCTCTGTCGATTCATCTACTACCGGTTCATCCTCCATTGATCCTCCTTCTATTGACCCGTCCACGGTTGATTCGTCTGCCTCAGTTTTCTGTACAGGTTTTTCCTCATCTTTTTCTTCACTTTCCGGCTTTGTTTTTTCTTCTTTTATCACATTCTGGTTCTCTGTCTCTGCCGCATATACTGACAATGTTCCTACATTCATTGTTCCCATTGCAAGAATCAATAAAGTTACAATAATTCTCTGTCTTACTCTCATTTTTTTCCTTTCCCATACCCTCATATTTCATAAAAAGGCAAGCCCCACAATTACAAATCATGTAGCTCACCCTTTCCTGTATCTCACAATATTTACTTCTCCGGATACAATCCCTTTTCAACCAGCGCCTTCACTTCATTCACAACCAGTTCTTTATCTTCTTTATAAGTCACCCCGAACCACTTATCATGTGATTTCAGCACTTTTACTTCGACTTTTTCTTCTTTCAGAAGATCGCCGATAATTGTTGGGAGCAGATATTCTCCCTTCAGATTTCCTTCTTCCTGTGCTGCTACAAATTCTGCGAAACCTTTTTCAAGAATTTCAAAGAACTCTGGCCTGAGTCCCCACATATTCATAGAAACCGGTGTATCCGCATCAATCGGTTTTTCCACACCATCTTCTGCTACGGCAGCACCATTTGCAGTCTTAACAATATTAGATGTCTCTACAATCTCTGTAAGCATCTGGTTATCATCTACCTTACACACACCACGGGTTACTCCACCATTTTCACTAAGTGTGTTTTTAAGTACAAATCCAACCATGCTGATCTGCATCTTGTCTGCCCGCTTTTCCAGTGCCGTAAGTTCTTTATAAGCTTCCACATAAGCTTCTTTTCCATAATAATCATCTGCATTGATTACCAGGAATGGCTCTTCTACTACATCTTTGCAACAGAGAATTGCCTGACCGGTTCCCCACGGTTTCGTTCTTTCTGCAAATTTTTCTTTAAATGCTTCCGGAATATCATCAACTTCCTGGAATGCATATGCAACTTCAACTTTCTTTTCAATCCGGTTTCCGATAATTTCACGAAAATCCTTTTCCAGATCTTTTCGAATAACAAATACCACTTTATCAAATCCGGCTTCCATTGCATCATAGATCGAATAATCCATGATAATTTCACCATTTGGTCCTACCGGCTCCAGCTGCTTGATTCCTCCTCCGAAACGGCTTCCAATTCCAGCTGCCATAACAACTAATGTAGCTTTGCTCATCTTTTCTATACCTCCTGATACGCTTCTCCTACTATTCTCCAATCCCACTCTCCACCAGTTCTACCATCGCTTCAAGTGCCTTTTCTTCATCTTTTCCTTCACACACAATCTCAATCGTATCTCCGGACTTAATGCATGCACCAAGCACGCTCAGAACACTTTTCGCGTTTCCTTCCGTATCCCGGTAATGAAAAGTGATCTTACTTTCATATTCCAGTGCCATCTTGCAGAAAAGTCCTGCCGGTCTCAAATGTAATCCCGTCGGATTTTTGATCGTTACCTTTTTACTGATCATTTTCTCCTCCACTGCTCTTTGTCAATGTGATCTGTACATTGATCGTATCTTCAAGTTCAATTCCGTCAGGAAGTGTAACCTGAATCGGAACATTATAGGTTCCCGCTGTCTTGCAATCGTTCAGATTGATTGACACGTTTCCTTTTTCAAGAGTAAAATCATCCAGATCCTCTTTAGAACCACGCACAACAATTTCCAGATTGCCCTGTTCTGCATATGACACCTTGTAATCCTTTGGTGCATTCAGCAGCGCAATGGAATTGTATGGGAATTCGACTGTCTTAGTTCCGAATTTCTCTACCTGGATCTTTATAACGATCGGTACGCCTCCTGCGCTGTCCTGGTCTGTCTTTGCCCAGTACGGAAGATAATTGGCGATATCTACTGTCTTCTCTATTGTCTGGTCCAGACCATCTTCTGCCAGCTCTTCTGCCGGAATTTCAATAGAATCCACCGTTTCCAGTTGCTCCTCTGTGCCTACGATCTGAATACTTTCCGGCTGGATACTGATTCCGCTGAAATGATATCCACTCGCAGTACCGATCAGTGAAGTATCAAATTCTACCGGAATACTCTTTGTCTGAAGCATGGTGATTTTTACCTTCAGTCCTTCGTCTCCCAGGTTATTCTCAATCTGTGTCGAATCTATGATCTTTCCATTGTTATCATAAAGAATCAGCTCTGCTTCTTTTTCCTCATCTTTAGACTGTCCTGAAACATCGACAAGTGCTACCACCTTATCGATTGAATCGATTACTGATTCTGGCCCGCTGATCTTAATCTTCTCCGGATTTGCTTTCAGCTCACCCACCTGATATCCGTCTCTTGGTGTTCCCGAACTGGTTGCAGTGATCGGGAAAGTCTCTGATTTTCCAAGTTCAATGCTTACTCGCAGATTGATCGGGTTGGCAGTTGCCTCAAACCTTCCTGCATAAGAAGGGATCGATATATCGATCGGGATCAGGGATCTGGTTCTGACATCCAGATTCTTCATATCCGCTGTTGCCCTGATATCATCAGTTTTAATTTTATTTAAAATAGAACGTTTTGCCTTTACTGTTACGGATACCGTCCTGCTGTCATCCAGAATCTGATATGTATTGCCCGGATTTGTTACGATTTCCGGATGTGTCACTGTCACCTGGATTCCGGAAAATGTCCGTTCGTCCACCGGATCTTCAATATTCATAACAATTATCCATAAAAGGACAGAGAATACAAATGCCAACAACTTAAGACCCCAGTTTTTAGTCAACGCCCTTTTCATGCGATCTCCATCCTTTCCATATTTTTTTCAAACGTCCGATCTCCACACTCTTCTTACTGATAGATTCCAGACGTTTTTTCAGATATTCCGGTGTAACATTGCGCACAAGCTGTCCGCCCATCGCTACAGATACATACCCGGTCTCTTCTGATACGGTGACGATCAGAGCATCACTCACCTCACTCATTCCGACTGCTGCACGATGTCTGGTCCCCAGCTCCTTACTGATTCCCATATTGTCTGACAGTGGAAGATAGCAGGTCGCTGATACGATCCTGTCTCCACGGACAATGATCGCGCCATCATGAAGTGGTGTGTTGTGTTCAAAAATATTGATCAATACCTGCGGTGATACAATACAATCCAGCGCGATTCCGGTACTCTCGTATTCTGTCAGCATGATTGCCTGCTCTACGACGATAAGCGCTCCTGTCTTCACTGCTCCCATCGCAAAGGATGCTTCTACGATTCCATCGATCGTTTTCTGGCTGAAACGTACATTATCTTTTCCTCTTTTATCCAATGCTACCATATTGGGAACAAATTGTTTTTCCCCCAGTTTTTCCAATGCTCTTCTGAGCTCAGGCTGGAAAATGATCACGACTGCGGTTGCCATGACCGGAAGCGAATTCTGTGCAATCCACAAAATCGTATACATTTTAAAAACTGCAGCCACCAGAATAAACAATGCAACAACCAGAATCCCCCTCAGCAGCATCCAGGCTTTTGTATTCTTTATCCAGAGAATAATCTGATAGAATAAAAATGTAATAATCAGTATCTCAACAGCATCTACTACCCGGATCTGCGGGAAGTACCACGATTCTGATACAAATTCTTTTAAAACCTGTGTTAATACTGTGTTCAACAGTGTACCCCCTTTTTCTATCCGTTATTTATACCCCTGTTTTTATAATATTTCCCTATTTGTTATCGCTATTCAGTTCATTTTCCACAATGCTCTGAATATCCAGTTCTTCCTTCAGGCTCTGTGCAAGAAGGATTTCATCTGTATTGCCCCCAACTCTTGTCGGTCGCTGAACTGCCGGACTCTTTGGCCGTTTTACCTTAGAAGCCGTTTTTGTTTTGCGTACTGCCGGTTTTTCCGTCTGCCCACTCTTCGACCTCTGTCTTCTCTCCGGCTCTGTTCCCGCAATCTCACCTGTTTCTTTCCGCTCATTGATATGTTTGACCGTCTTCTCCGGAGCTGTCACCGAAATCTTAGGGATGGCTTTTACATAATAGTAATATTCATCATCCTCAAACTGGAGACGTTCTGTTCTGGAATAATCCACCGAGAACAGGAAAAATTCCATGATAAAACCAATCACGACTGCTGCAATATTTCCAACGATCAGCATATTATAAGAGGTATGTATATCGAATACAATATCTCCGATCACAATTACAACAATATTCACAACCGCACCGGATGCTGCTGCGATTTTCCACGCATGATCTACCGAAAGCCGGCGCACTGTATACACCACAAAAATAGAGATAATAAATGCGATCACAGTGATCCACAGAGTCTTATCCTGGAATACCGTCTTCACAAACAGCGAAATCTGCCTGGTAATTCCATCCGCACTGGTGATCGCTGTTGCCGAAGTTCTCACACATTCGATCATATAGTAAATGATCGTTCCAAATCCAACCGGTACTGCTGAAATCGGTCCAAGTACAAGCGCACAGGCAACCGGCACCACATACGGAACATGAAGCATAAATGCTACCGGTGTGACCAGCAGAAGAAGTGCCTTTTTCGGAGTAAATCTGCAGTAAAAGATAAACATTACCACAAAGATCAGTGCCGCTGCCGCTGCCACTCCTATAGACAGTTTGAACAGATGCACAATTACAAGTCCTGCCGCCACATACGCCGTTACAACCGGTGGAAGAAAGGTGCAGATTACTGCCAGTGCCACCGCTACAACCGGTGTCGCCACCGCTTTCATCAGTCCAATATTCTGGTTGATCATAAGAAATGTAACCAGTGCCAGAACAAACTGCACAGCTTTATCAATATAGATTGATTTCATCGCGTATAATTCCTGTAATTTATCTCTCCATACTATCAGATCATTCATTATCGTTTCTCCCTTTCATACATTCTGTTCAGTCTTGTAAGATCGTGATTGAATTGTTTCACACGCTTTCTTGCTTTTTCATGTTTGGTTCCGTAAAAATGGGAAGCAACGATTCCATAAAAAATAACAAGTACCAGATATCCAATTATCACAGCTGCCACAAGCATCACAAGAAACTGCATATTCAGATTTTTCATCAGTTCATCCAGAAAAGCAATAACTCCGATTCCCACTGCAACAGCATAGCCGACCGTGACCCATATGATCGTAGCAATGGTGTGAAAGCTCCGGTAATCTTTCTTATAATAAGAACTGATCTTAAAATCTTCCTCTCCCTGTTTGCTTTCGTACATCGCCATCCTTGTCATCAGCTTAACTTTGCTTTCATTTAACATTTTGTCACCTCATACGTTTTATTCGTATATGCATTACTTTCAGTATAACAAATATCAGATTCCTTGTCCAATACTTACCGTCAAAAAGTATACCTTTTCAGCTCCTGCCTTTTTAAGCACTCTCGCCGCCTCGTCTAAGGTACTTCCTGTCGTATAAATGTCGTCGATCAAAACGATATTTTCTCCTTTTACATTTTTCTGCACTGCAAATGCTCCCCTGATATTTCGTTTTCTCCCTTTATCGCCCAGCTCTTTCTGAGGACTAGTCGCCTTAATTCTCTTAACAGCACCTGCATCCATAGCAATTCCGGTATTTTTTGATAATACCTTTGCTACAATTTCTGCCTGATTAAATCCCCGCTTTCTTTTTCGCCGGGAATGCAGCGGAACCGGCACGATCAAGGTGATCTTTCTTTCCCATAGATAAGGAAGAAAATGCTCTGCCATTTCTTTTCCGAACGTTTGTCCGTAAATCCTCCGGTTCTGATATTTCATTGCATAAACTGCATTTTCCACTGCATCTTTATGCACCCAGAGACTTCTGCCATCAACAAAAAGATGCTTCTGCCTGGTACAGTCATAGCAATATTCTTCAGCCGGATCTGTCAAAGGCTTTCCACAGCACATGCATCTTACTTCACCAATATAAGGAAGTTTTTCACGGCACGCCTTGCAGATTCCATTGTGTTCCATAGAATGTTTCTTTCCTGCACTTACAATTTCTCCACAAAACGGACATTTTGAGGGATAAATTAGTTCCAGAATTGTTTCTTTGACCTTTTTTAAGTTTTCCATCCGCTTTTCGGATTTGATTTTCTACTTTTTCTGTGTAACTATCCGCAGAACTCCCGGATCCGTTCTGCCAGACTGGTATTCCGGTTGTGTTCATTGGTATTCCGGATCATCTCCTGGAAGGTCTGGTCATTTCCGACAATTGTCACACATTTTCTGGCTCTTGTGATTGCCGTGTAAAGAAGATTCCTGTGAAACAGCTGTCTCGGTCCGCTCAGAAGAGGGATGACAACCGCCGGATATTCGCTTCCCTGCGACTTGTGAATGGTGATCGCATAGGCAAGCTCCAGTTCTTCCAGCAATTCAAACGGATACTTTACTTTTCTCTTTTCATCGTATTCAACTTCCAGTGTTTCAGTATATGTATTGATCTCGGTGACAATTCCCATATCGCCATTAAAAATTCCCATCCCTTTATCCACCGTCAGTCCATACTTGGTTGTGATCTCCCATTCAAGCTGATAGTTATTCTTGATCTGCATCACCTTGTCGCCCACGCGGAATTTGTGATCGCCATATTCTTTTTCCGCTTTTCCCGGCTCCGGTGGATTCAAATACTCCTGCAAAATACTGTTCAGCCTTTCCACTCCCAGCAGTCCTTTCCGCATCGGTGTGAGTACCTGGATATCATATGGTTTTGCATTGACATATTTGGGAAGCTTCTTCTGGATCAGTGTCAGCAGAACACTGATGATCACATTCGGATCCTGTCTTTTCAAGAAGAAGAAATCCCGGCTTTTATTATCCAAAAGGACCGGTTCTCCCCGGTTGATCTTATGTGCATTTACCACAATATCACTCTCCTGTGCCTGTCGGAAAATCCGGGTCAGCATGACAACCGGAAAACATTCCGATGCGATGAGATCCTTCAAAATACTTCCCGGGCCTACTGATGGAAGCTGGTTACAGTCCCCTACCAGGATCAGCCTTGTCCCCGGTACAATTGCGGTAAGAAGTGCATTCATCAGAGGCAGGTCTACCATAGACATCTCATCGATGATGATCACATCGGTTTCCAGTGGATTGTCTGCATTTCTTGCAAATCCGTTCCGGTTCGGGTTCTCATCCTCCTCCGGATTACCGTTCACCTCCAGAAGCCGGTGGATTGTCTGCGCTTCCCATCCGGTTGCCTCTGTCATTCTTTTTGCGGCACGCCCGGTTGGTGCTGCCAGCATAATTTCCATATTCTCACTGTGAAAATATTCGATCATGGCATTGATCGTCGTCGTTTTTCCGGTTCCAGGACCTCCTGTGAGAATCATAATTCCATTCCGTACAGCCGCCATGACCGCATTTTCCTGCTTCTCATCAAGCTGCATTTCGGCTTCTTTTTCAATCTGATGGATCTTTTTTTCGATCACTACATTGGCTTCTTCATATTCCAGATTCAGATCATGCAGCATTTTCGCGGTATTGAGTTCCAGATAATAGAAGTGGGACACGTATACCCGCAGACCTTCTTCAGATTCTTTGAGTACGATCTTCTTTTCCATCGACAGATCCATCAGGTATTTCTCAATATCCTTAATCTCCACTTCCAGAAGTGCAGATGCCCGACGAAGCAACACGTCCTTTGTCAGATAGACATGCCCTTCGGCAACACTCTGCTGTAAGGTATAAAAAATACCACTCCGGATACGGAAATCCGAGTCTGAATGAATGCCGATCTTCGTTGCGATTTCATCAGCGATCTTAAATCCGATCCCCTGAATCTGATCTGCAAGCTGGTATGGATTTCCTTCCAGTACCTGATAGGTCTTCGGACCGTAAAACTGATAAATCTTTGCTGCAAGTGTCGTCGAAATCCCAAATTTCTGAAGATAGATCATTGCCTTCCGCATATCTTTTTTCTCTTCTACCTGTACAGCGATCTCTCTTGCCATACGTTCGCTGATCCCACGCACCTCCGCAAGTCTTTCTGGTTCTTCTTCGATGATCCGGAAGGTGTCTTCCCTGAATTTTTTCACAATCCTGCCGGCAAGAGATGCACCAACCCCTTTGATCGCCCCTGATCCCAGATAGCGTTCAATCGAAAGCAGATCTTCCGGTGCTTTGATCTCATAATTGAGCACTCGGAGCTGTGTTCCATATACACTGTGAACCACATATTCTCCGTTCACCTCAACCAACTCTCCCTCTGATAAATAGTTAAAGTTTCCGACACAGGTCAGATCGCCATCATCATTATTCAAATTAAATACGGTATATCCATTGTCTTCATTGCGAAATACAATGTGTTCTACGTAACCTTTTACTGTTTCCATACTTTTTCCTTTTTAAAAAGGCTGTCTCTCTACAGAAACAGCCTTCTCATGTGCTTATCACTAGAAATCTTTTTTTCCGTTCATAAACTCCACATACTGACCGGTACCGATTGCAACAACCTTCATCGGGTCTTCCGCTGTCATCGTATTGATGCCTGTCTTTTCTTCGATCAGTTCTTCCAGCCCGCGAAGCAGCGCACCTCCACCTGTCAGTACAATTCCACGATCCAGAATATCCGCGGAAAGTTCCGGCGGTGTTCTCTCCAGAACCCCAATGACTGCTTCGACGATCTGACTTGTAGTCTCATGCAGTGCTTCTTCGGTCTCAGAAGCCGTTACCGTAACCGTCTTTGGCAATCCTGTTACCAGATTTCGTCCCCTTACTTCCATTGATTCATCTTCTACAAGAGGATATGTCGTTCCGATCTTGATCTTGATGTCTTCTGCTGTCCTGTCTCCGATCAGCAGATTGTGCTTTTTCCGGACATAACGGACGATTGCTTCATCAAAATCATCACCTGCAACTTTTAATGATGTATTCACAACAGTTCCTCCAAGGGAAATTACCGCAATGTCGGATGTACCACCACCGATATCCACGATCATGTTGCCGCATGGTTTTGAAATATCTATTCCGGCTCCGATTGCCGCCGCAACCGGTTCCTCAATCAAATGTACTTCCCGCGCACCGGCTGCAAAAGCAGCCTCTTCTACTGCCTTTTTTTCAACCTCTGTAACACCGCTTGGCACACAGATACTGATATTCGGCTTCTTAAATGTACGCTTTCCCAATGCTTTCTGAACAAAATATTTGATCATTTTTTCTGTGACAATGTAATCGGAAATAACACCCTGTCTGAGAGGTCTTACCGCAACAATGTTCCCCGGTGTCCTTCCAAGCATCAGCCTTGCTTCTTCACCGATTGCTTTTATCATATTGGTATCTCTGTCAAAGGCAACGACTGAAGGTTCTTTCAGTACAACTCCCTTTCCTTTCACATAAACGAGGATACTTGCTGTTCCTAAATCAATTCCTAAATCTATTGACATCACGATTCCCCTTTCACATACTCACCTTATTATAATCAAATCTTTAATAAATAGGAAGTCTTTTTTTCAAGTTCAGGATTTTTTAAGATTTCTGTATCATTTTCTGTCCAGCATCATTTTGATGTATTTCCCTGTATATGAATTCGGGTTTTCTGCCACTTCTTCCGGTGTACCGCACGCAACAACTGTGCCCCCCTTGTCACCGCCTTCCGGTCCGATATCGATAATATAATCTGCTGTCTTGATCACATCCAGATTATGTTCGATCACGATAACCGTATTGCCATCTGCCGCGAGTCTGCGCAGGATTTCCGTCAACTTGTGCACATCTGCAAAATGAAGTCCGGTTGTCGGTTCATCCAGAATGTACACTGTCTTCCCAGTGCTTCTCCGGCTCAGTTCAGTTGCAAGCTTGATCCGCTGTGCTTCACCGCCGGAAAGAGTTGTAGACGGCTGGCCAAGACGGATATAAGAAAGTCCTACATCGTAAAGTGTCTCCATTTTTCTACGGATACTCGGTACATTTTCAAAGAAATGAAGCGCCTCTTCTACCGTCATATTCAGAACATCATAAATGCTTTTTCCTTTATATTTTACCTCCAGTGTCTCACGGTTGTAGCGCTTTCCGCCGCATACCTCACACGGCACATATACATCCGGAAGGAAATGCATCTCAATCTTGATGATTCCATCTCCGCTGCACGCTTCACAGCGTCCGCCCTTGACGTTAAAGCTGAATCTTCCTTTTTTATAGCCTTTCGCCTTCGCATCCGCGGTTGCCGCAAACAGATCCCGGATCAGGTCGAATACTCCGGTATATGTCGCCGGATTGGATCTTGGCGTCCTTCCGATTGGAGACTGGTCAATGTCGATCACTTTGTCCAGCATTTCCAGTCCTTCAATCCGCTTATACTTTCCAGGAATCACACGGGCACGGTTTAGCTTTTTCGCCATACTCTTGTAAAGGATTTCATTCACCAATGAACTCTTACCGGAACCTGATACGCCGGTTACACAGGTCATCACGCCAAGTGGGAACTTCACGTCAATATTTTTCAGGTTATTCTCTGCTGCACCTACAACTTTGATCCAGCCGGTCGGAACTGCGCGGGTTTCCGGAACCGGGATCTTGATCTTTCCGCTTAAATATGCACCTGTGATCGACCGTTCTACTTTCATGATCTCCTGTGCCGTTCCCTGGGCAACCAGTTCTCCACCGTGTTCTCCGGCTCCCGGTCCGATATCGATTACCTGGTCTGCCGCAAACATGGTATCTTCATCATGCTCAACCACGATCAGTGTATTTCCAAGATCACGGAGATGCTTGAGTGTTGCGAGAAGTTTGTCATTATCTCTCTGGTGCAGACCGATACTTGGCTCATCCAGAATATAAGCCACACCCACAAGACCGGAACCGATCTGCGTCGCAAGCCGGATTCTCTGTGCTTCTCCACCGGAAAGAGTTCCTGTTGCACGGGCAAGTGTCAGATATTCCAGACCCACATCCAAAAGAAACTGCAGGCGCGCTTTGATCTCTTTTAATATCTGTCCGCCGATCATCTGCTGCGTCTTTGACAGTTCCAGACTGCTGATAAACCGCTGAAGCCGTTCAATCGACATTGCTGTTACTTCTGAAATATTTTTATCTCCGACCGTTACCGCAAGTGCGCCCTTTTTCAGTCGCTGTCCGCCACATTCTCGGCAAGGTGTGATCTGCATAAAACTCTCATATTCTGCTTTCATAGTCTCCGATCCCGTTTCACGGTATCTTCGCTCCACATTCCGGATCAGTCCGTCAAATGCAACGTCATAGATTCCTTCCCCGCGTTGTCCTTTATAATAGACCTTGACTTCTTTTCCATTAGTCCCACGAAGTAAAACATCCTGGATTTCTTTCGGATACTGTTCAAACGGCGTATCCAGGTCAAAATGATATTCCTTGCAGAGTGCTTCCAGAATCGCATGAGTAAAACTGCTCTTATCGGTACAAGACTGCCATCCTGTCACCACGATTGCTCCTTCATTGATGCTGAGTGATTTGTCCGGAATCATCAGGTCTTCATCAAACTCCATTTTATATCCGAGTCCGAAACATACCGGGCAGGCACCAAATGGATTGTTAAATGAAAAGCTTCTCGGCTCGATCTCATCAATACTGATTCCGCAGTCTGGGCAGGCAAAATTCTGGCTGAAATTCAGCGGTTCCCCTCCGATCACATCCACAACCAGAAGCCCCTCCGCAAGACTTAATACACTTTCTATGGAATCTGCAAGTCTTTTTTCAATCCCCGGTCTGACAACCAGACGGTCTACAACAATCTCAATATTATGTTTTATATTCTTGTCCAATGAGATTTCTTCGGAAAGCTCATACATATTTCCGTCAATCCTTACACGGACATAACCGCTTTTCTTTGCTCTGTCCAGAAGCTTGACATGGGTTCCTTTTCTCCCCCGCACAACCGGTGCCATCAGCTGGATCTTTGTTCCTTCCGGAAGTGCCATGATCTGATCGGTCATCTCATCTGCCGTCTGCTTCTTGATCTCTCTTCCACACTTCGGACAATGCGGAATCCCGATTCTTGCATACAGCAGTCGAAAATAATCGTAAATCTCCGTCACGGTTCCGACTGTGGATCTCGGATTGCGGTTCGTAGACTTCTGGTCGATGGAAATCGCCGGTGAAAGCCCTTCAATACTTTCTACATTCGGCTTCTCCATCTGCCCAAGGAACTGTCTTGCGTAAGAAGACAGAGATTCCATATATCGTCTTTGTCCCTCTGCATAAATTGTATCAAATGCAAGGGATGATTTGCCGGAACCACTGAGACCGGTCAGTACTACCAGTTTGTTCCTCGGAATATCTACATCAAGATTCTTCAGATTGTGCTCGTTCGCACCTCTGATCTTTATCAGTTCTTTCTTTTCTTCAGCCATCTGTTCTTCCTCTTCTATCTCTTCGCTTTACTCCATCTCATTCAAATGCTTTTTCAGCTCGATCAGCTTATCACGCAGCTCTGCTGCCGCCTCGAAATTCAGCTCTGCTGCCGCTTTCTTCATCTGCTTTTCCAGCTTCTTGATCAGCTTCTCCAGCTCTGCCGCACTCATGGATTCCGGATCTTTTTCCAGCTTCATCTCTTCTGCTGCAACCTTCTTTGAAATACTGATCAGATCACGCACCGACTTCTTGATCGTCTGTGGCGTGATTCCATGTTCTTCATTGTATTTCATCTGAATCTCACGACGGCGCATCGTCTCATCAATCGCCATCCGCATCGAATCCGTCATGTTATCCGCATACATGATAACATGCCCCTCTGCATTTCTCGCCGCACGGCCAATGGTCTGGATCAGTGAAGTTTCCGAACGCAGAAAACCTTCTTTGTCCGCATCCAGAATCGCTACCAGTGTGATCTCCGGAATATCCAGACCTTCTCGAAGCAGGTTAATTCCAACCAGTACATCAAATACATCCAAACGCATATCCCGGATGATCTCTGTCCTTTCCAGAGTATCAATATCCGAATGTAAATATTTCACACGAATGCCAAGCTCCCGCATATAATCGGTCAGGTCTTCCGCCATACGCTTTGTCAGCGTTGTGATCAGTACCTTATTCTTCTTCGCTGTTTCTTTATTTACCTCACTGATCAGATCATCAATCTGTCCTTCGATCGGACGCACTTCTACTTCCGGATCCAGAAGACCTGTCGGTCGGATTACCTGCTCTGCCCGCAGCAGTTCATGAGACTCCTCGTACTCTCCCGGTGTCGCCGATACAAACAGTACCTGGTCAATCTTACTTTCAAATTCCCCAAAGCTGAGCGGTCTGTTATCCTTTGCCGATGGCAGACGGAATCCATAATCTACCAATGTTGTCTTTCTCGACTGATCGCCGTGATACATGGCTCCAATCTGTGGAATCGTCTTATGCGACTCGTCGATCATGATCAGAAAATCATCCGGAAAATAGTCAATCAATGTACATGGCGGCTCCCCTGCTTTCTGCCCGGTCAGATGCCTCGAATAGTTTTCAATTCCGGAACAAAATCCTGTCTCTCGCATCATTTCTATATCAAAATTCGTTCTCTCAGAAATACGCTGTGCTTCCAGAAGCTTATCTTCCCCTTTAAAATAACGGATCTGCTGCTCCAGTTCTTCTTCAATCTCCCTGATGGCACGCTCCATATTCTCCTTGGACACTACATAATGAGATGCCGGGAAAATTGCCACATGCCCGATCACATTCAACACTTCACCGGTCAATGTATCAATCTCTGTTATTCTGTCTATCTCATCACCGAAAAATTCAACTCTGTATGCAATTTTTTCCGAATACGCCGGGAAAATCTCAACCACATCTCCTCGCACCCGGAACGTTCCACGCTTGAAATCCATATCATTGCGGTCATACTGGATCTCAACCAACTTCTTCAGAACTTCATCCCTGTCTTTGATCATGCCCGGTCTAAGTGAAATCACCATCTCCTTGTAATCAATCGGCGAACCCAGTCCGTAAATGCAGGACACACTTGCCACAATGATGACATCATTCCGCTCAGAAAGCGCTGCTGTCGCAGAGTGGCGGAGCTTGTCGATCTCATCGTTGATGGCAGAGTCCTTGGCAATGTAAGTGTCGGATGACGGAACATAAGCTTCCGGCTGGTAGTAGTCGTAGTAGGAAACAAAATATTCCACTGCGTTATCGGGGAACATCTCCTTGAACTCTCCGTATAACTGAGCCGCTAACGTCTTATTATGAGCGATGACAAGTGTCGGCTTCTGTAATTGCTGAATCACATTTGCCATCGTAAAAGTTTTTCCAGAACCCGTAACCCCTAGTAAAGTCTGGCATTGATTGCCTTCCTTGAACCCTTTTACAAGCTCTGCAATCGCCTGTGGCTGGTCTCCGGTTGGCTCATATGGGGCTTTTAATTTGAAAGCATGTCCGCCTTGCGGGCTGCTTTTATGAGCAAGCAGCTGACTATTGTCAGCGGATTGCGAATGTCCTTTTTCTGCATTCATGGTAAATCCCTCCATTTGTAACTTTTACTATGACCATTATCAGCCAAAATTTCGTACTCAGATTCTTAACGAAATGTCTATTTTTGTCTCGAATAGAGGTCATTTTTGTCTCGTTACGAATAAAAGTCACATTACGTAGATCCCTGTGGGAAAATTCATTTTTGCGGATAAAACAGCACCTAGAAATACCTGATGATACCAGGCTCCGGTTCTGTCATATTTTTACTGTTTTTTTCTTGTAACAGTCCCTATTATATCAGACATTTTTTTGAAAGTATATAGATGAAGGCAAGAAAAAAGTACAAATGTTCGATTCTTATTTGTACTTTTTTCTATCACTACTATTCTATTTTTCATCATGCTGCGTGGAAATATTCTTCTATAATCAAGTCAGGTCTGCGTACAAAACACCAGATCATATTGGCAGAGTCATCTTCATACGGTTCTTTCCATAACTGTTCAAAGATAATCTCATGGGTAACTACCTGTCTGGAGGAATCTGCCAGCAGATACAGGAATGCCTTTTCTCGCTCATTTAGGGTTGCAAGCTCATGCTCTCCCCAGTAAACCGTATGATAACACCAGTCAATCAGAAGTTTTCCCTTTTGTATAATCTTCTGCTTTTCTCTTATCAATACTGTGTCATAGACCGCTATGGTATGGAATTTTTCAAATGCATCCAGATTAACGGTCGTACATTCCCACTCAGTTTGTAACCCTTCACAAAGCCGACTCCACTTATCTACCTCATCCGCAGCAATCAATACTTTTTTCATTTGTATCCCTTTTCTTCTGTTACTTCATTTTTTAAACAGGAAAAATTACTACTTTTTGCAATATTCATAAATATTAAATGGTTCTTCTCTTTTTTCAAATAAGATATCAGCTTCTTTCCTTTGATGAAAATCTGATTTCTGACACTCTTGGTCTCCTTTTTCCTGCATCTGTAATTGGTTTTATTATTGGCATTGTAACTCCTCCTTTCTTTGTACATTATTATAACAGAATATTGATGGAGTAGATCACTAACTTCTTTCTTCATTTTCCAAAACCTTCAGCTGATATCTCATGTCTGCCACCGTGTACACTGTGACGAAAGCCTTCGGATCAAGATTATTGATGTAATTCATGAGTTTCTGATACTCATTTTTATCTACGATCGTAATGATCTCGTGTCTTTTATCTAAATTGTACGCTCCGATGGCATCATAAATGGTTGCTCCACTATGCAGCTCATGCAGAATAAAATTCCGAAGTTCTTCTTCATACTTTGTAATAATACATACTCTTCGTTTCAGATTCTGCCCGAAGATAAAATGATCTACCACCATCCCATTAAAATAAGTACCAAGAACGCTTAAAACCACCGTCTTCTTATCATATACAAGTGCTGCCGAAAGCGCCACACACATACCGGCTAAAGACATGGCTTTCCCCAATTCGATGTGCAGATATTTATTCATGATCTTAGCCACAATATCAAGTCCACCGGAAGAAGCATTCATATTAAAGAGAATACTGAGTCCTACACTGACTACCAGAACATAACAGAGGACATCCAGTTCCTGGGTTTTTGTCAGGGAACCGATATTCGGGAAAATCCGTTCAAAAATACCGATAAATACCGGCAGTAAGATACTGGTATACACGGTTTTCGTACCAAATTCCCGTCCACATGTTATGAATCCGATGATCAAAAGAACAACATTCAGGACCATCGTGATCACTGAAAGCGGTAAAGGTATAAAATTCGTAAGAATAATTCCAAGACCGGAAATACTGCTGACCGATGCATGGCTCGGCACCAGAAAGAAATAAACCGCTGCAGCGATAATTGCCACTGCAGCGGTAAGTGTAAATAGTTCCCATACAACTTCTTTGCAATTGATTTGTTTTTTCATTCCCAAACCTACCCTATCATGACATTTTTATAGAACTGCTATTTTACTTCTCTGCTCGGAAGGACTTGCAGTGCTATATATACAAGTATAGCGTATGCACAAAAAAATTGATAGTATTTTTTAATTTATGTAAATTTTATTGAATCCTGTTGTTACTGTTCACTCCCGTGTCAATCACTACGCTGATTGGCACGGAGGATGCACGTTTTATCTTGAACGGCATCTCGCCCATCGCCAAAGGCGATTTAAAATGGCGAGATGCGTTGCTGGTCACAGGTACTGTGGACAGTAACATCCTGTCTTTTGAATCTTATTCAGCAATTGCATTCCCGGTGTACAACTGATAATATTTTCCCTTTTCTGAAATCAGTTGGTCATGGGTACCTCTTTCAATAATGCGTCCCTGTTCCAGAACCATGATACAGTCGGAATTCCGAACCGTAGACAGACGGTGTGCGATCACAAACGTAGTACGTCCATGCATCAGTCTGTCCATGCTTTCCTGAATAATACGTTCAGTACGCGTATCAATAGAGCTTGTAGCCTCATCCAGGATCAGTACCGGCGGATCTGCAACTGCTGCTCTGGCAATTGCAAGAAGCTGTCTCTGTCCCTGGCTTAAGTTTGCCCCATCCCCGGTGATGACCGTATCATATCCTTCCGGAAGTCTGCGGATAAATCCATCTGCATTTGCCAATTCTGCTGCTGCAAAGATTTCTTCATCTGTTGCATCCAATTTTCCAAAACGGATATTGTCTTTTACCGTTCCTGTGAACAGATGTGTATCCTGCAGTACAATTCCAAGGGAACGTCGCAGATCCGCTTTCCGAATCTTGTTTATATTAATTCCATCGTAGCGGATTTTTCCATCCTGAATATCATAAAACCGGTTAATCAGATTTGTAATGGTTGTTTTTCCTGCTCCTGTCGAACCTACAAAGGCAATTTTCTGTCCTGGCTCTGCATACAATTTCACATCATGAAGCACGATCTTATCATTATTGTACCCGAAATCCACACCATCAAATACTACATTTCCCTTAAGCTCAATATAATCTACCGAACCATCTGCCTGATGTGTATGCTTCCATGCCCAGCATCGGGTATGTTCCTTACATTCTATAAGTTTTCCATTTTCTTTTTTCACATTGACCAGAGTCACATACCCGTCATCTACTTCCACTTTCTCATCCAGAAGGGTAAAGATACGCTCTGCTCCTGCAAGTGCCATTACAATGGCATTCATCTGCTGGCTGACCTGGTTGATCGGCATACTAAAGCTTTTATTGAATGTCAGAAAGCTTGCCAGTGCACCCAGTGTAAATCCTCCCACACCATTCAGTGCAAGGGCACCTCCGACAATCGCACAGACTACATAACTGATATTTCCGATCTGCGCATTCAAAGGTCCGAGGTAGTTTGCATAGGTATTCGCACGGTCTGCGCTTACAAAAAGTGCCTCATTCAGCTCTTTAAATTCTGCCTTACTTTCTTCCTCATGGCAGAAGACCTTGACAACCTTCTGCCCATTCATCATTTCTTCAATATAACCATTGACTTTTCCAAGATTTTTCTGCTGTTCCAGGAAATATTTCCCACTCTGTCCGGCGGCTTTCTTGGTACCAAATATCATAATTGCAACCATGATCATCGTCACAACCGTAAGTGGAATATTTAAGATCAACATACTGACAAATACACTGATGATCGTAAATCCGCTGTTGATGATCTGCGGAATACTCTGGCTGACCATCTGCCGCAGGGTATCGATATCGTTCGTGTAAATTGACATGATATCACCATGTGCATGGGTATCAAAATATTTGATCGGCAGCTTTTCCATATGTTCAAACAGCTCATTACGCATATTCATCATCATTCCTTGTGTCACATTGATCATGATACGGTTATATGCGTAAGTCGCAACGATTCCGATTCCGTAAAATACCGCAACCCTTTCAATTGCATGTGCAAGCGGTGAAAAGTTCGGTGTACCGTCAGACAGCAGGAACGGTGTAATATATTTGTCGATCAGATCTCTTGTAAACATCGTTCCCTGCACATTTGCGATAACTCCTACAAATATAAGGATAAATACTGCAATACAATGAATTTTATAATCACGGAAAATGTAGTTTATCAGACGCATCAAAAGTTTCCCCGGATATTTCACTTTATTCTGTGGTCTTCCCATCGGTCTTGGCATTATGCTTCACCTCCGTTTTCATCAAAATCTCCTCCGCCCTGAGTCTGCGATTCGTATACTTCGCGGTAAATTTCATCGGTCTTCAGCAATTCTTCGTGTGTACCAAATCCATGAACCTGCCCTTCATCCATAACGATGATACGGTCTGCATCCTGCACACTGGATACACGCTGTGCAATGATCAGCTTTGTTGTATCCGGGATTTCTTCACGGAATGCACGGCGGATCTTCGCATCTGTAGCAGTATCTACCGCACTGGTACTGTCATCCAGGATCAGGATCTTCGGTTTCTTAAGCAGTGCTCTTGCAATACACAGTCTCTGCTTCTGACCACCGGATACGTTGTTTCCTCCCTGTTCAATGTGGGTATTATATTTATCCGGGAAACGCTCAATGAATTCATCTGCACATGCAAGCCGACATGCTTCCATACATTCTTCGTCGGTCGCCTCTTTGTTTCCCCAGCGCAGGTTATCCAGAATACTTCCGGTAAACAGTACATTTTTCTGCAATACAACAGATACCTGGTTTCTCAGTACTTCCAAATCATAATCCTTGACATTCTTTCCGCCAACCAGGATTTCTCCGCCTGTCACGTCATACAGACGACTGATCAGATTCACCAGACTCGTCTTCGCACTTCCGGTTCCTCCAATGATGCCAATCGTCTCACCGGAATGGATGTCCAGATTGATATTCTTCAGGACTTTCTCTGCACTGCCTTTTTTGTAAGCAAAATCTACATTCTTAAATGAAATACTTCCATCTGCCACTTCATAAAGCGGATGTTCCGGATTATGGATATCGCTGGTTTCATCCAGTACTTCTGCTATACGCCGCATACTTGCCATACTCATGGAAATCATGACAAATACCATAGACAGCATCATCAGACTCATCAGAATGTTCATACAGTATGCAAGAAGACTCATCAACTCTCCTGTTGTCAACGATTTCACTACGATCATCTTTGCACCAAACCAGCTGATCAGGATGATGCAGGTATAAACAGTGAACATCATGATCGGTGAGTTCCATATAACATTTTTCTCTGCTCTTACAAAAATATCGTAAATATTCTTACTTGCATACTGAAATTTACTTGTTTCCTGTTCTTCTCTTACATATGCTTTTACTACACGGATCGCAGATACATTTTCCTGAACGGATGCATTTAAAGCATCATATTTTGGAAATGCCTGCTGGAAATAAGCCGTTGCATGACGAATGATAAAGAAGAGGATCACTCCCAGGATCACAACTGCCACAAGGTAAATACTTGCCAGTCTGGCATTGATCATAAATGCCATCACCATTGCACAGATCATACTTGCCGGTGCTCTCATCATCATACGCAGCATCATCTGGTACGCATTCTGCACATTGGTCACATCTGTTGTCAGACGTGTAACCAGACCTGCTGTACTGAAATGATCAATATTTGCAAACGAATAGGTCTGGATCTGATCGAACATCTTATTTCTCAAATTCTTCGCGAACCCGGTCGAAGCCTTTGCTCCGTATCGTCCTCCTGCCATTCCGGCAAGCAGGCCACAAAATGCAGCCACGATCATAATTCCACCAACTTTGTAAATATGGTGAATATCTCCGGTATTGACACCCTTATCGATAATAGATGCCATCAGAAATGGAATCAATGTCTCAAACAATACTTCCAGAATCATAAAAAACGGTGTTGCGATCGATGCCGCTTTATATTCTTTTACTTCTTTTAATAAAGTCCGAATCATGAATTCTCTCCTTTCATTTTTTCCATATTGTAATAAACTTTATCGATCACATGCATAAATGCATGTAATTCTTCTTCTGTAATGCCTTCTTCCAACTGCGCATCCATTTTCTGAAAAATTTCTCCCAGTTTTTCATGGTTTTCCCGTCCTTTTTCTGTCAGCATTACTTTTTTCAGACGCGCATCATTTGCAACCGATGCACGGCAGATGTACCCTTTTTTCTCCAGAGTCTGGATAATATTTGTTACCGCTGAACGGCAGATACCAAAATACTTTTCTATATCTTTCTGATAGATTTCCTTATCCTGATGTTCATATAGATAACGTAAGATCCAGCCATGCATCAGGGCAATCTCATCCAGTCCTTCTTCTTTTACACGCATTTCCAGCAGTTTTGAAATCGAACGGTCTATCCGGTGCACCTGATGTCCTACGTGGATTCGCTCTTCACATCCTTCACACAAATGACTTTCCTCCTTCCACTTTTTGCTTCTTCAAAAAAAGAAAACTGTTCACGAATAAATTGTTCATTCGTAAACAGTTTAATTCTAAACAAGTTTATCACAGATATTTTCCTGCTGTCAACCTGCTATTTACTATTTTCCATCCAATCAAAAAGCTCACAGTTTTTTGCGATCAAAACCGCTGAAACCGGCATTATCATTGTGCAGGAAATTGCTCCAAAAATCATGGAAATACAGTTCTGAAAAAGAATTTTGGAGTTGAGCAACAGCTCAATGGAGTAATTCTGCATTCTCAAATACGCGAATAACAACAGCGATTCTCCCAGATATGCAAACAATAACGTATTAACCGTTGTTCCGATCACATCTTTTCCAATCTTCATTCCACTTTGAACCAGTTTATTCATTTTGATATCCGGCTTATGACATTTCACCTCATATACGGAAGTTGTTACTGTCAGTGCCATATCGATTACAGCTCCTAACGTGCTGAGTACAATTACGGCTGTTGCAACCTTGGGCATACTGATATCCAGGTTCATATTATAATAGAAAACATCTTCTCCGGCTGCCTGGATCTCATTCAAGCCTCCCGCCCCACTTTTCCATACGACCAGATAAATAAATGCAAATAACACACACATTGTAATTGCAACCGCAAGAAATGCACTTCAGGTTTTAATATTCGTCCCATTTTGATAAAACAAAGTGATACAGGAAATTAAAATTCCTGCACCGGCAGTAACCAGAAACACGGGTGCTCCGACGGCATAAAGCCAGATTGCAAGACTCAGGCACAAAATATTTCCCGCCAGAGCGATCAGAGACATGGCGCCTCTGTCCCCTCCAACAAGCACTATTACTATCATTAGAATCAGTCCCAATATGATCAACATCTTTTTTCCCTCTTTTTCACAGATAGTTTCATCATAACTGCTGTTATGAAAATAGACACTGGGATCGCCAGTACAATTCCGATACTTTCTACAAAGAAACGGCATAATTCACATGGAATATGCAATTTTACAATGGTAACAAAACGCACCTCATTGTTCATCCGGATCAAACATGTAGGAATCAGACCGCAGCCAAACACAAACAACAGCACATTGATCATTGTTCCCATAATGTCATATCCGATCTCTCTGCCCGAACGGAAAAGTTCCACAAATTTTACTTCCGGTTTCTGCTCAACAATCTCGCTTAAAGCCACCGATATGGCAACCGCCACATCCATGATGGCACCGAGTCCTGACAACAGAATCTCTGCATGGAAAATTTCATCCGGATTATCAATACTGCCCAGATATTCCATCGTCGAATAATCCAGTTCTTCCATATGCTGCATAACAAGATCAAATATCCCCATGATCATAAGCAGGACACATAGTGTTGTCAATAGTGCGGCAAAAGTTTTCCTGTGGATTCCATTTAATCCAACAAGCGTTACCACTGCAAAAAAAAGAATCAGTCTGCTACATACACTTAGAATTTCCGATGTGTCATCCGCCGTCCAGAAACCGATCACAAAAATCAGGATATTCATCATTGCTGTTATGATCGTCAAACCGCCCTGCCGTCCGGCAATCCCAAGGAGCAGAAGTGCAAGGAAGCCAAGCATAACAACCAGCATCGTATCCCGCTTTACTCCAATGATCGATGATCCCTTATAAAACACCCGGTCACCTTTATGGTATTTTTGGTCAGCCATTTCTGTTGTTGTGTATTCATTGGCAATACGGACTTCTTTTCCTTTGTCTTCTCCGTTTATGATTTTGCCATAAAGACTCTGCTTATATTTCGTTTCTTCTGTTCCACGTGTACTTTTGCTTTTCCCTTCTACAATTGTCACCACTTTTGTCACTTTCACGATCGGTGTCTGATACAGCCAGGCATCATTCATGACAAACAGAATTGCCAGCAGATACAACACACCTGCCACACAATAAAATCTTCCTTTTTTGTTTTTCATCAAATATCTGCTAATCTTTTTCCCGTATTCCTTCATGATCCATCTTTTCTCTTCTTATTTTTTTATCTGCATATCCGCATCTGTGATCCTGCAATACAAAGTCTCATCATTTGGTTCTTTATATGTCTCGAACGTTCCCTGAACGATAATTTCTGTTTCCTGTTCCAGATAATCTTCATCCGACAAATGCAGCATAATAGCTTAATCCATAATCATCTACCAGATAACGGAATGGAAAACGATCACCAAACAGCAGTGTTTTCTGTGACGCGCCATCAACAACTTCCTGATACTTAGCATCCAGGTCTTTCAGCTTTTCACTGTATGCAGATGCATTCTCCTGATAAATATCCTTATGATCCGGGTCTGCTTTTTCCAGCGCGTCTGCAATTTCCTTACTCAGCACTTCTGCATTTTTTACAGACAGCCATACATGCTCATCATATCCAAAGGAAAGGTATGACTTTTCATACCCTTTCTGCTTTATAAAAAGTTTTATTCAATCATTTAATCTTACCTTTTGATGAACTAACGAAATCGACAAAATGATCCAGAACCCCGGCAAAATAACAGTTTCTGCGATAAAGATCACCGGACTGACAAAAAATCCTACTGCAGGTGTTGTTCCCAGATTCCGAAGGACCTGCTTTGCCTGATGAACGCAGGCACAGATCGGGCAGTCCTTTCCCGTACAGTTATGATCTTCCTCTCTGGCAACATAAAAAAGAGAAGCAAAGGTTACAAATATAAGAAAAATACATATAACCGCTGCCATACTTTTTTTCTTTCCTGTATCCATCTCCTTCTCCTTTCCCAGATTTCATCTGTTAATAAATTTTATTTATTCTTTCTTACTGCATTCACCGCAGATTCCGTAAAACACAGTACGATGCGAATCCATCTGAAAATCATGATGCTGCTGCATATGCTGTTTTAAGCTTTCTATCTCATTGCACTGTAAATGGATCAGCTTTCCACATTTCTCACATTTACAATGATAGCAGTTTTCATATTCTTCCCCATGATCTCCGATATATTCAAAACAGGCACTGCTCGAACCGTCTATTACATACTTCGCGGCCAGACCTTCTTTCACCATCTTCTCCAGATGACGGTAAATGGTCGTGGTTCCGACGGAAATCCCTTTTTCCCTGAAAAAATCGCAGATTTCATTCACGGTAACATGTCTTCCCTGTACCGATTTCAGGAAGGTAAGTATTTCGGTCATTTGTTTTGTTTTATATGGTGCTTTTGCCATACTGACCTCCTCCCTTCAATTTGGAAATCGTTTTCATTTTATCACATTATTTTTATATGTCAATGAAATTTGAAAATGTTTTTCATTGTTCAAAAAAAACAGAAGCACCACACACAGATTACTCTCTGCATTGCGGTGCTCCTGCCTCTTCCTTTATTTAACCTTTTTCAATTTCTCTGGTTATTTTCTATTCGAATGACTGCTCTGTACGGTTGATGATCTCATCCTGAAGCGGTTTGCTTAAGTTACGGAAGAAATCACTGTATCCTGCAACACGCACGATCAGATCTCTGTAATCTTCTGGATGCTTCTGCGCTTCCTGCAGAGTCTTTCTGTCGATAACGTTGAACTGTACATGATGTCCATCCATTGCAAAGTAGCTGCGGATCAGACTTGCCATATTGTCAAGACCTTTCTCTCCTGCTACAACGTCCGGTGTGAACTTCTGATTCAGAAGTGTTCCTGCTGTAGCAAGATGATCCATCTTAGCGCAGGATTTGATAACTGCTGTCGGTCCGTTCACATCTGCGGATTTCTCCGGTGAAATACCTTCTGAAACCGGGATGTGTGCTTTACGTCCGTTAGCTGTTGCTCCGATCACATCTCCGAAGTAAACATGGCAGGTTGTAGGAAGCATATCAACTCCGTACTTTCCACCTCTCATAGTCGGACGTCCTGTGATCAGGTCATGATACAGATAGAATACATCCTGCATCAGATCATCTGCGTAGTCATCATCATTACCATATTTTGGTGTCTTATCGTGTACCATACGATAGATTGCATCGTATCCTTCAAAGTTATGATCCATTGCTTCGACCAGTTCTTCCATTGTGAAGTTCTTCTTATCATATACATTGTATTTAACAGCTGCGATACAGTCTGTAACAGTTCCGATACCAACACCCTGAATGTAGTTGGTGTTGTATCTTGCTCCACCTGCATTGTAGTCTTTTGCATTACTGATGCAGTCGTTTGTTACAACGGAAAGACACGGTGCCGGCATATTTTCTGCATATAATCTCTCGATTACGTTGTTTCCACGGATCTTGATATCGATGAAATGCTTCATCTGTTTCTTGAATGCATCCCACAGTTCATCAAATGTCTTAAAGTCTTTTGCATAACCAAGCTTCAGTCCGAGCTGTTTGCCTGACATTGCATCATAACCGTTGTAAAGAGTCAGCTGGAAAATCTTCGGAATATTCATATAACCGGTCAGGATATATGCTTCACTTCCCCATGCTCCTGTCTCTACACAACCTGAAGATCCACCACGACGGGCATCTTCCAGAGATTTACCTGCATTGACAAGTTCCATGATCTGGGCTTCTGTATTATAAAATGCTGGCTGTCCCCATCCTTTTCTTGAGATCTCGCATGCTCTCTTAAGGAAACGTGCCGGTGTTTTCTTGCTGATGGTTACATTAGAGTTCGGCTGTACAAGCTTCATCTCATCCATACAGTCAAGGATCAGGTAGCTGACTGCGTTTACACCGTCTTTACCATCTGGTGTAACTCCACCTGTATTGATATTCGCAAAGTCTACATAAGTAGCACTTTCTTTTAAGGTAATACCAACCTTAACCGGTGCCGGCTGGTTGTAGAATTTGATCCATAAGCATTCAAGCAGTTCTTTTGCTTTCTCGTCATCAAGGATTCCTGCTTCTGTATCTGCTTCATAATAAGAAATCAGATGCTGATCCAGACGTCCCGGACTGAATGCATCCCATGGGTTCAGTTCTGTTGTAACCGCAAGATGTGTAAACCAGTATAACTGGATTGCCTGCCAGAAGGTCTGCGGTTTGTGAGCCGGTACAACTTCCAGGTTGGCTGCGATCTGCTCTAATTCTTTCTTACGAGTAGGATCTGCTTCTTTTTCTGCCATTTCAAGAGCCAGTTTGTGATATCTCTCACCAAGGATGATTACTGCATCACATGCAATATCCATCGCTTTGAGTTCTTCCATTTTATCGGTAGCTTCCGGATCATTCATGAAATCCAGCGCATCCATAGTCTTTTTGATCTTTTCTTTGTATTCCAGATATCCAACTTTAAAGTTCTGTTCACCACCGCATGTATGTCCAGGTCCTCTCTGCTCCATAAACTCTGTGAACATACCTGCTGAATAGCAGTCATTCCATTCCGGAGTCATAGCTGCAAGGATCTTCTCTCTCATGCTTCGTCCTGACCAGTAAGGAATGATTTCCTTCTCCTGGATCTCACGATCTTCTTCTGTTGTATGGAAAGATACGAGGTCACGTTCACTCATAACTACCATATCTTCTTTGCTGTGGCAGCAAAGTTCCGGGAATGTAGGAGAAGCCTGTGGATCTTTTCCTTTTTCACCAACGATCAGCTCACCGTCTCCCAGATAAAGTGTCTTCTTTGAAAAATATTCTTTTAATACCATGGCTCTCATAACCGGAATCGAATATTTTCCATCATTTTTTCTGTAAAAATCTGTCTCGATTCTTGCTCTTTCGAGATCAATGTGAACCGGTGTTGTAACACTCAGTTCTCTCAGCTTCTGAATTCTTTCATTCATGCCTCTTGCCATTTTCTTATCCTCCTATTTTTGTGTTGGTATATCCTGCATCCTGAAAAAGCTTTACAAAACTTTCCATCTCTTCTTTTTCCGGTGCATGTAAATCAGTTCCCTTGTATTCCATACCCAGCTTCGGATATTTACTGCTTCCTGTATTATGGTAAGGCAGCAGATTAACCTGTGCCGGGTGAATGCCGTGTTTCTTCAGAAAATGAATGGTATCTTCCATATTCTGCACATTGCCGTTCACTTCTTTGATCGTCGGGATTCGGATGTAAATCCTTGCCCCTGCATCTGAAAGCTTCACCAGGTTATCCAGGATCAGCTTATTGTCAACTCCGATATACTTTTTATGTAATTCCGGATCCATCACTTTTACGTCATATAAAAACGTATCTACATACGGTAAAATTGCTTCAAATTTATCATACGAAACATATCCGCAGGTGTCAATGGTAAGCGAAATTTCTTCTTTTTTAAGTGCTTTCGCGATCTGTAAAATATAATCCGTTGACATCGCCATCACTTCCCCGCCGGAAAGTGTGACTCCACCGCCGGACTGTTCATAAAACATCCGGTCTTTCATCAGTTCTTTTACCAGTTCCTTTACAGGATACTCCTGCCCGACAATCTCCCGAATGCCCTGTGGGCAGAAATTATCGCATTTTCCGCAAAGCTGACATTTCTCTTTGTCAAGCTCCGGCTTTCCATCTACCATAGTGATGGCATCGTTCGGACAGACCTTTGCACAGGTTCCACATCCGACGCACTTTTCTTTATCACACTGAAGTTCTCTCTCAAAACGCTGTGTCTCAGGGTTGTGACACCACTCGCACTTTAATGGACATCCTTTAAAAAATACAGTAGTACGGATTCCATCTCCGTCATGGATCGAATACTTCTGAATATTCGTTACTAAATTCATGGTAGCTCTCCTTCTTGTCATTTTTCTTTTTAGACTAACGTTTGTACCATAGTCTAAAGATACCAAAAAAACAAAAAATTGTCAATCCTTTGGCAAACTTCTTCTGAAATATTTTTACAATCCTGATCTTCTTTCCTTAAGCAGACGAAACTCTGCACTCAGCTCATCACATATATAAAGAAGAGATACTTCACAGACTGTTTTTATCTGCAAAGTACCTCCCACTTCTCTATTGTACATTCTTCAAAATCACACACTGATTACCTCTGGAACGAAAAGCCGATTCAAACTGTGCTCTGTCATAGCTCACAATCCCTTCGATCGGGTCTGCAACAGTCACACTGTCTGCACTGTATCCGATCAGTACAACACAATGATCGTTCATCGCCCAGCTGGCTTCTCTTCCATCTTCCGTATTCCAGCTTTCCATTATCTGACGTTCTTCCATACCAATTGTTCCCCATACAACCACGGGGGTTCCTTCACTTACAAAACGATACAGCTGTTCCGGCTCTGATCCTGTCTCGTCCTCTGCTTTCATTGCATTTCCATTATCTGCAAGATAGCCATCTGCTGCCGTCACGATTGCTCCCGCTCCGCAGCTTAATCCATCCGTCTCTGACTGTGGATTTCCTATAAAATAATTGTAAATATCATTTCCATATAAAGTTTCATTGTCTCCGTAATAAGTGTTGGTCCATCCAACTGTCGGTAAATATTCGAGTGCCATTGCCATCTTATCTGCAGAATATCCATAATAATTCAAAGTCATTGTAAGAGATGTGATCTCACATCCGGTAGGAAGCTCCGGCATCTGTCCTGTAAATGCAAAATCAGAAATACAGCTACTCTCCGGAAGGGGTGTCTCTTTCACTATTTCCGCATTTTTTATCTTCTGCGTCTTTGCTGTCGTTTTCTCCACTGCTGTAACAGACTGTCTTGCTCCTTTGATCTGTTCTAATTTTGCTTCTATATATGTAGTATCTTTTAATGTAAATCCTACGATAACGGCGCCAACCAGTATCCCTGCTGCCGCTGCGATCCATTTTGCTGCACTGCGAATCTGCATCCGTACCTCCGTTTCTTAACACTTCTGTAACAATTCCGTCATATATACTACAACTTTTTTCGTGTTTCGTCAAATCTGCGGGGGAGTTTTCACAAATATTTCATAAATGAGAGTTGGCAGCACAAGTAATTCCAGATAGAAGGATTGCCTGCGCAATGGGTGCAGATCCGATAAAAATTAATCTGTCCTGCTGTTTTTTATCAATCGAATGAAATCCTGGCAAATACTATGCCATATATTTCTTCTTCAGTGCTTCCACCTTCGCGGTATAAGCCTCCTGCTGCTTTTTCTGCATGATCTCACTCTTAATCTGCTCTTTTACATCATCAAGCTTCGCATCTTCGGCTTCTTTCTTATCTTCCACTTTGATCAGATGGTATCCAAACTGTGTCTTGACCGGTCCAACCACATGTCCGATTTCTGCTGCAAATGCGGCATCTTCGAATTCTTTGACCATCTGTCCTTTTCCGAATTCGCCAAGGTCTCCACCGTTTGCTCCTGACGGGCAGGTAGAAGATTCTTTTGCAACATCCTCAAATGCTTTCCCACCACTTACGATGGATTCAAGTAGTTTGTTACATTTGTCTTCGGAATCAACCAGAATATGTTTTGCATGAACAGATGCTCCTTTTGCAAATCTTGCTTTGTTTGCTTCAAAATATTCTCTGATCTCTTCATCTGAAATTATGATTCCCTCAAAGATCTTGCCGATTGCCATCTGTGCAAGGATATCTTTTCTTGCATTTTCCAGAATTGCTTTAAACTTTTCTGTCTCGTCTAACTTTTCTTCTTCACCATATTTTGCAAGTGCATAAACTGCGATCAACTGATCAACACACTGTTTGCGGAAATCCGGATGGGATGCGTATACCTGCTGTTCTCTCGGAAGGCTTGCGATAAATGCATCTACCTCTGCTGATGTAATTTCATGTCCGCAGATTACTGCTTCAACTGTTTTTTCCATAATTTCTTTGTACTCCTTTTTTCTCGTAGTGTTTCAATTGTACCATTTCATACGGTGTTAGTCAAAGTTGGTTTTATTTCTATGAAACTTCTCTTCATCTGATATCTTTTCTTCCGACTTCATGTTATACTTCGTTTAGGTATGTTTTTTTAGTTTTTTCATTGGAGGTTATTAACATGTCAAACGAAAGTACAAAAACCAATCAGATTACCGAAGGAGTTATCTGGAAGCAATTATTGATTTTTTTCTTTCCTATTGTAGTTGGAACTTTGTTTCAACAGCTTTATAACACCGTAGATGCTGTCATCGTCGGTCGTTTTGTCGGAAAGGGCGCACTTGCCGCAGTCGGAGGATCTTCTGCCGTTCTTTCCAATCTGATCATCGGATGTTTTACGGGACTTGCAAGCGGTGCATCTGTAATTGTTTCCCAGTTTTATGGTGCAAAGGATGAGCGGAATCTGCAAAAGAGTCTGCATACCGCTTATGCTTTTTCCGTTATCCTCAGTATTGTATTTACAATACTCGGATGGGCCTTAACACCATTTCTTTTGAAGCTCATCGATACACCTGCAGATACACTTGCGGATTCTATTCTTTATCTGCGGATTTACTTTTTAGGTATTTTCGGTACCTTGATCTTTAATATAGGCTCAGCCATCATGCGCTCCATCGGTGATTCCCGCAGACCACTATATTACCTGATCGTCTGTTGTTTTCTAAACATCATCCTCGATCTGGTACTGGTAATCGTATTTGATATGGGAATTGTCGGAGCCGCTATCGCAACCATTATTTCACAGGCAGTAAGTGCAATCCTTGTCACCAATGCACTGATGAAAAAATATGATGACTGCAAGCTTTATCTGAGCAAACTACACATAGACCTTTTGAAGCTGCGTATGGAATTCCGCATCGGTATTCCAAGTGCACTGCAGGCATTTATGTACAGTATTACCAATATCATTATTCAGGCAGCAATCAATGGTTTCGGAACCGATACTGCCGCTGCATGGGCTTCTTTTGGTAAACTGGATGCGCTTTTCTGGACAGTCAACGGAGCATTCGGAATTGCGATCACAACCTTTGCCGGACAAAATTATGGAGCAGGTAAAAAAGAACGTATTTTCAAAAGTGTCCGTATCTGCCTTGCAATGGCTGTGGCTGTGTGCGGAGGGATCGTGCTGTTTTTAGCCATCTTCTGCCGCCCACTGTTCTCAATTTTTACGACAGATCAAAATGTGATCAATATCGGTATTGATATGCTGCGTTTTATGGCACCGTGCTACACTATTTATGTATTTATTGAAGTTCTCTCCGGTGCACTTCGCGGAACCGGCGATGTCCTGCTGCCGACACTGATCACACTTGGCGGCGTATGTCTGATCCGTATTCCGTGGATTATGTTTGTCTTACCGGCACACCATACCACAACCTGTGTAATGCTTAGTTATCCGATTTCCTGGATCACTACCACAGCTTTGATCATACCGTACTACTTATATAGAAAAAAACATGCCTACGATTAAGGAGAATTGAACATGGCCAAATCCGAATCTACCAAATACCGGCTCGCCGAAGCAATGAAAACCTGCATGAAGACCACTTCTGTCGATGATATCACCATCCGCCAGATTGTGGAAGTCTGCGGCGTCACACGCCAGACCTTTTACCGCAATTTTCTTGATAAATACGATCTGATCAACTGGTATTTTGACAAACTTCTTCTAAAATCATTTGAACATATGGGAGAAGGTACCACTGTTTATGACGGACTGGTCAAAAAATTTGAATATTTAAAGGAAGAGCACCTGTTTTTCGCTGCAGCATTCCGCTCTGACGATCAGAACTCTTTAAAAGAACATGATTTTGAACTGATTCTGGAATTCTATTCAAACCTTATTTTCCAGAAAACCGGAAGACGCCCGGATGCAGAAACTTCATTTCTTTTAGAGATGTACTGCCGTGGCTCGATTTACATGACCGTCAAATGGCTGCTTGGCGGAATGAAATTTCCGCCTGCGCAGCTTGCAAAACAACTGGTACTTGGCATGCCGGAAAAACTTGTGCAACTCTTCACTGATTTGCATATTTTGTCTTAAGCTTTTGTATAAATGTTACACTTTTCATATTCTGTAACTTTTTTTACCGCCTTCTTATAGTTAAAATAGTATCAGAAACAAGTGATTTTACCATAAACGAAAAGGAGATATGTATCATGGCAAACAGAATTATGTTAAATCAGACATCTTATCACGGAGCAGGTGCAATCGCAGAGATTGCAACAGAAGCAAAAGCTCATGGTTTCAAAAAAGCTCTTGTATGTTCTGACCCGGATCTGATCAAATTCAATGTTACTTCCAAAGTAACAGATATCTTAGACAAAGAAGGACTTGCTTACGAAATCTACTCTGATATCAAAGCAAACCCGACTATCGAGAACGTACAGCACGGTGTACAGGCTTTCAAAAATTCAGATGCTGATTACATTATCGCAATCGGCGGCGGATCTTCTATGGATACTTCCAAAGCAATCGGTATCATCATCGCAAACCCGGAATTTGAAGATGTAAGAAGCCTGGAAGGTGTAGCTCCGACAAAGAAACCTTGCGTTCCGATCATTGCCGTTCCGACAACAGCCGGTACTGCAGCAGAAGTTACGATCAACTATGTAGTAACAGATGTAGAAAAGAAACGTAAATTCGTCTGTGTAGACCCACATGATATGCCGATCATCGCTGTTGTAGACCCGGAAATGATGTCTTCTATGCCAAAAGGACTGACCGCTTCAACCGGTATGGATGCATTAACTCATGCGATCGAAGGCTACACCACAAAAGCCGCATGGGAAATGACAGATATGTTCCACTTAAAAGCAATAGAGATTATCTCCAAATCTCTCCGCGGTGCTGTTGAAAACACTAAAGAAGGAAGAGAAGGAATGGCTCTTGGACAGTACATCGCCGGAATGGGCTTCTCAAACGTAGGTCTTGGAATCGCTCACTCAATGGCTCATACCCTTGGAGCAGTCTATGACACACCACACGGTGTTGCATGTGCAATGATGCTTCCAATCGTAATGGAATACAACGCAGACTGCACAGGCGAAAAATACCGTGAAATCGCCCGCGCAATGGGAGTGAAAGATGTTGATAACATGTCTCAGGAAGAATACAGAAAAGCAGCTGTAGACGCAGTCCGCAAACTCTCCGAAGACGTAGGAATCCCATCCAAACTCGAAGCCCTCAAAGAAGAAGATCTCCAGTTCCTCGCAGAATCCGCCCACGCCGACGCCTGCGCACCAGGAAACCCGAAAGACGCTTCCGTAGAAGACCTCAAAGATCTCTTCAGAAAACTGATGTAAAGAACAAAATATACATAGTGTGGTAATAAAGCAAAATAATATTCACATCCTATAAATTGATATTCCACTTGCTTTTCTTACCAACAAAGTAGAAAAAGCAACCCCCACAAATCCCGCCCAAAGTGGAATTTGTGGGGGTGAACTTTTTCTCCCCGTATCTTAGTTGATGCAACCCACTTGAGGTATCAGCGCCCGAATCGCCATACATCTTGTTTGGATGCATTGAGGAAGCTGCTCGCATTCTGCATGGACGTCGGTCCACAATCATAATCCGAAAACTGATAATGCAATGGATTTTTCAAGGTTATTCCTCTGTTCCTTTTCCCAGGAATTCTGTGTCTACAAGATTCCAGATCTCATCCCGTCCCTGCTTTGTCTCTGCTGAGAAAGGAATCACAACAGTTCCCGGAAGCAGCTTCAGTCCGGTCTTAATTGCCTTTACCTGCTTCTGTACCTGACTTCTCTTCAGCTTATCAAGCTTTGTCGCGATAATGATCGGATTGAATCCCTGATCCACGATCCAGTCATACATCATCTTATCATTCGCAGATGGATCATGACGGATATCGATCAGAAGGAAGACGGCTCGCAGCTGTTTAGAGCCATGAAGATAACGCTCGATCAGCTTTCCCCACTGTGCCTTCTCCTGCTCGGAAACCTTTGCATAACCGTATCCCGGAAGGTCCACCAGATACATTTCTTCGTTGATATTGTAAAAGTTGATGGTCTGTGTTTTTCCAGGTTTTGCCGAAGTTCTGGCAAGCGCCTTCCGATTCATCAGTGCATTGATCAGAGAGGATTTACCGACATTGGATTTTCCGGCAAATGCGATCTCTGGCAAGGTGTGATCCGGCAATTTACTTGTAATTCCACAGACTGTTTCCAGATTTACATTCTTAATTACCATCTTTTTTCCTCCGTGTGCGCATAAGTGCGATTTTCAGAACCTCTTCCATCTGCGATACCGGAATAATCTCCAGTCCCTTTGTGATCTCAGAAGAAAGTTCATCCACATCTTTTTTGTTCTCCCTCGGTACAAGTACCGTCCTGATTCCGGCATTCTTTGCCGCCAGGAGCTTCTCTTTCAGTCCTCCGATCGGAAGTACTCTTCCCCGCAGCGTAATCTCACCCGTCATGGCAAGATCGGCACGCACTTTCTTGTCTGTAATTGCAGAGAGCATCGCAGTCGCCATCGTAATGCCGGCTGAAGGTCCATCTTTCGGAACTGCCCCTTCCGGAATATGGATATGGATATCATGTTTTTCAAAGAAATCTTCAGCAACCTTATATTTACTGCTGATTGACCGGATATAACTGATTCCTGCCTGCGCAGATTCTTTCATCACATCGCCAAGCTGTCCCGTCAGAATGATCTCACCCTTTCCCGGCATTACATTCACTTCAATCTGCAGGGTATCTCCTCCTACACTGGTCCATGCCAGACCACGGACGATTCCCACCTCATCCTCGGCATTTGCCATCTGATAGGTGTACTTTTCTTTTCCAAGATACTTTTCAATATTCCGCTCTGTTACTTGAACTCTCTTTTTATCATGTTCATAGATCTCTCTGGCAGCTTTCCTGCAGATATTACCGATTTCACGCTCCATCTGACGCACACCGGCTTCCTTGGTGTAGTTCTGCGCAATTTTCCAGATCACGCCCTTGCTGATCGTAAGCTGTTCTTTTGTTAGTCCATGTCTTTCCAACTGCTTTGGAATCAGATGTTCTGTCGCAATATGCAGCTTTTCATTCTCCGTATAACTGCTGACCTCAATTACTTCCATACGGTCAAGAAGTGGCCGGGGGATTGTCTGCAGCGAGTTAGCCGTCGTTACAAATGTCACCTCAGACAGATCGACCGGGACTTCCAGATAATGATCACGGAAACGGTTGTTCTGTTCACTGTCCAACACCTCCAGAAGCGCAGAAAAAGTATCTCCCTTATAGTCTGTGCTGACTTTATCAATCTCATCCAGAAGGAGCAGCGGGTTCTTTACCCCGGCGCTCTTAATACCGTTTGCGATCCGTCCCGGCATTGCACCAACATAAGTTTTTCTGTGTCCACGGATTTCAGCCTCATCACGGACACCGCCAAGAGAAATTCTCACATACGGTTTTTTCAGTGCTTTTGCAAGTGATCTTGCAATGGATGTCTTTCCAGTTCCCGGAGGACCTACCAGACACAGGATCGGGCTGTCACCCTTTTTCGTAAGAGCACGTACTGCCAGAAACTCCAGCACACGTTCTTTCACCTCTTCCAGTCCGTAATGTTCTGCTTCCAGAAGCTCTTTCGCATATGCAATGTCTGTAAAATCCTCGGCCCGCTTATTCCATGGCATTTCCAGCATGGTTTCAATATATGTACGGATCACGCCCGCTTCTGCCGGACTCTGCATGGAATTTTTAAATCTGCTGATCTCTTTTTTCAGCTTTTCTTTTACCTCATCCGGTGCATCCAGCGCTTCTGTCTTCTGTGCAAATTCCTCCGCATCGGAAATTGTAGTATCCTCACCAAGCTCTTCTCGGATCAGCTTCAACTGTTCGCGCAGGATATATTCTCTCTGATGCTTATCCACACGCTCTTTCACCTTCATCTGGATCTCATCGCGGATGTTCATGATCTGCATCTCATTGACCAACTTAAAGGAAATAAGCTCATAACGTCTGTCAAAATCAAGTTCTTCCAGGATTTCCTGCAATTCCCGGTAATCCAGAGGCATATTCGCTGCCACCTGATTCACCATCTTTTTCAATTCCGTGATCTCTTTGATCTGGTTTACCATATCTTTTGTGATCTTCGGCATTCTCGCCGCATAATCCAGATACAGATCCCGAAGTCCCCGCGTCATCGCTTCCCGGTTGATCTCGCCTGCAATATCCGGATCACTCTCTTCCGGGATCGTAATATTTGCCCGAAGATACGGATCTGCAAATTCTATTGTATTTAAAACCGCCCGTTCTTCTGCTGATACAAGCACCCGCAGAATCTGTTTTGGCAGTTTGATGATCTGTTTTACTGTCGCAACTGTTCCCACACGGTAGAGATCTGCTTCTCCCGGATTTTCCACTTCCACATCTTTCTGTGTCAGCAAAAAAATCTTCTGGTCGCTTGCCATCGCTTCCTGAACCGCTTCAATCGAGCGTTCCCGGCTGATGTCAAAATGTGCCACCATCTCCGGCAGAATTGTCATTCCCCGCAGGGCAACCATTGGCAGACTTTCTGTTCTGTTCATATAGTTTTTTCTCCTGTTAAATAAAAATGGATGCTTCTGGTCTTAACCGTCAGCACCCATTTCCATACGTCTGATTTTCTTATGCACTTTCCGGTCTTGCTTCGATCTTTTCTGTACTCGGTGCTTTCTCCCCAAGTACTGCCTCTTTTGTCACAAGACAGTATTTCAGATTCTCGTCAGACGGTGCTTTATACATGATATCCATCATTACATTTTCCATGATCGCACGGAGTCCTCTGGCTCCTGTCTTACGCTTCAGGGAAGTCTCAGCAATCGCCTCCAGCGCCTCTTTGTCGAATTCCAGTTCCACATCATCCAGCTCCAGAAGCTTCTGGTACTGTTTTACAATCGCATTCTTTGGTTCCGTCAGAATGCGGATCAGATCTTCCTTATCCAGAAGTTCCAGGGATACAGTTACCGGCACACGTCCTACAAGTTCCGGGATCAGTCCGAACTTCACAAGATCCTGTGGAAGAATCTGCTGCAGAAGCCGGTCGATATCTTCCTCATGACGCTGCGCGATCTGTGCCTCAAATCCAATGGATTTCTTATCTATTCTGTTCTCTATGATCTTATCTATTCCCTCAAACGCTCCACCGCAGATAAATAAAATATTGGTGGTATCAATCTGGATCATCTCCTGCTGCGGATGCTTACGTCCACCCTGTGGCGGTACATTTGCGATTGTACCTTCAAGGATCTTCAGAAGTGCCTGCTGAACACCTTCTCCTGATACATCACGGGTAATCGACGGATTCTCAGATTTTCTTGTGATTTTGTCAATCTCATCGATATAAATGATTCCGTGCTCTGCACGTTCAATATCACCATCTGCTGCCTGAATGATCTTAAGAAGAATATTCTCTACATCTTCTCCGACATATCCCGCTTCTGTAAGCGCAGTTGCATCTGCAATTGCAAACGGTACATTCAGAATTTTTGCGAGAGACTGTGCCAGAAAAGTCTTACCGCATCCTGTCGGTCCTACCATCAGGATATTACTCTTCTGAAGCTCCACGCCCAGATCTTTTTCTGCCATAATACGCTTATAGTGATTATATACCGCAACAGAAAGTACTTTCTTTGCTTCGTCCTGTCCGATCACATAATCATCCAGAAATGCCTTGATTTCTTCCGGTTTCAGAAGATTGATATCATCATATGCATTTTCTTCTTCATAACCAAGTTCATCTTCAATGATCTCAGTACATACATCCACACACTGGTCACAGATAAACACCCCATTTGGTCCGGCGATCATCTTGCGTACCTGACTCTGTGGTTTATTGCAAAAAGAACATCTTACGATTTCTTCATATTTTCCTGCCATATTCTTACCTCGCACTTTTTTACACGTAAAGGGAATGTCCCAATAAGGACATTCCCTTTTCCCGTTAACGGCTTGTAATAACCTTATCAATCAATCCATATGCCAAAGCTTCTTCGGCAGTCTTCCAGTTATCTCTTTCCGTATCTGCACAAATTGTCTCATAACTCTGACCTGTATTTGCAGCCATCAATCTGTTCATTCTTTCTCTGATCTTCAGAATATGCTGTGCATTGATCTCAATCTCGGTTGCCTGACCCTGTGCACCGCCTGAAGGCTGGTGAATCATGATCTCTGCATTCGGAAGGGCATATCTCTTTCCCTTTGCTCCGCCTGCGAGAAGGAAGGCTCCCATACTTGCAGCCATTCCCATACACATCGTAGAGACGTCACATTTGATGTAATTCATAGTGTCGTAGATCGACATACCTGCTGAAATTGATCCGCCAGGACTGTTAATATAAAACTGGATATCCTTTTCCGGATCTTCTGCTTCCAGAAACAGCAGCTGCGCTACGATCAGGCTCGCTGATGCATCATTCACTTCGGTATCCAAGAAAATGATTCTGTCTTTTAAAAGTCTTGAATAAATGTCGTAAGAGCGTTCTCCACGGCTTGTCTGTTCAACGACATAAGGTACTAAACTACTCATGTAACACTCCTCCTGCTATATTAAAATATGAAACAGATACTTATTTTTCTACGGCATTGTCAACTACAAATGTAATTGCTTCCTGAACTGCCATATCCTGCTTCATCTGTTCTTTTTCTTTGTCGCCCATAAAGCTCTTAAGCTTGTCAGCTTCCATCTGGTAAGCTTCTGCCATCTTAGCGATCTCTTCGTCTAATTTTTCATCTGTGATTTCGATGTTTTCTGCTTTTGCAATTGCTTCAAGAACAAGTCTTGTCTTGATTCTCTTCTCAGCCTGTGGACGAAGTTCATCCATCATCTTGTCAGCTGTCATGCCTGTGAACTGCATGTACTGGTCAAGAGTCAGTCCCTGCTGCTGCATTCTCTGAGCGAATTCATCAAGCATCTGTCTTGCCTGTGTATCAACCATAGCTTCCGGAAGATCCATCTTAGCTGATTCGATGATCGCATCTACAGCTGCATCTTCCTGTGCTCTCTTGCCATCGTTTACTTTCTGCTCTTTGATCTTAGCTTTGATATCAGTTTTTAATTCATCAAGAGTATCGAATTCTGATACTTCTGAAGCAAATTCATCATCAAGCTCCGGAAGTTCTTTTGCTTTGATCTCATGAACTGTGCATTTGAATACAGCTTCTTTTCCTTTGAGGTCTTCTGCATGGTAATCTTCTGGGAATGTAACCTTAACTTCAACTTCTTTTTCCGGTTCTGCACCGATCAGCTGTTCTTCAAATCCTGGAATGAAAGATCCTGAACCGATTGTCAGCGGATAGTTTTCTCCTTTTCCACCTTCAAAAGCTTCTCCGTCTACAAATCCTTCAAAATCAAGGACAACTTCGTCTTTATCCTGTACCGGACGTCCTTCTACTGTGATTGTTCTTGCGTTCTTAAGCTGTTCTTCCTCAAGCTTAGCGTCGATTTCTTTCTGTGTTACGCGGTTAGAATATTTCGGAACTTCGATTCCTTTGTATTCGCCAAGTTCTACTTCCGGCTTTGTAGCTACTTCAGCTGTGAAGATGAACGGTTTTCCTTTTTCGATCTGTGTTACATCGATCTTCGGCTGAGATACGATCTCAAGTCCGCTTTCATCGTATGCTTTTGAATATGCTTCCGGAATCAGAGCGTTTGCTGCATCATCATAGAAGATTTCCGGTCCGTACATCTTTTCGATGAGCTGGCGCGGAACTTTTCCTTTACGGAATCCAGGAACATTAATTCTGCTTTTCTGTTTCTGGTATGCTTTCTGAAGTGCTCCTTCTAATTCTTCTGCTGAAACTTCGATTGTGAGTTTCGCCATATTGTGTTCTAACTGTTCAACTTGTAAACTCATTACCATTTCCTCCTAAATTTACATATGCAAAAAGTCGACAGACTTATCTACATTACAATCATTTTACAAGTATAGCACAACTTCTACAGTTTATCAAGCTCTAAAATTCGTTCTATAAAGCCATTTAATTCCTCATCACCGATCGACCAGGTATTCCGCCCTTTTTGCGTCACGGTAAAGGTATATTCCTGCTTCTCTCCATACTGCATATCAAGATAAGAACTTCTTAAAAGACTGTATGCACCGGTCATGTAATCCAGCACCATTGCCTCTTTGATTTCTTCATCTGTTCCACTGTACTTTCCTGCATCTTTGTCTGCCTGGATCTTCTCGGACTCTTCCTTCAGCTTCGGCATGAAGCGGGTAAATACATCCACCGGCTGGTACTTTACCGTCACCTCACAGGTCTTACTCCCCGTCTTTTTTACACCACTTACCTGATAACGGGCGGAACTAAAGATCTCTTTAATCAATACACCATATGTCTCAGAAAAGTCATTTTCCGTCTCCACACCATTTAGCAGACAGTCCTGGACAAAAGCATTGATCCCGTTCTCATAGACCTTTTTCAGATCACTGTCTGATGCTCCGAGGATTTCTTTTGCTTCCTGGGTTTGTCCCTGAAAAGTCAGATCCAGGTTCGCCTGCACATATTTTTCCGCCTTTCCTTCATTGATCCCACATCCGGCAAGCAGTGTAGTCAAAAGCAGCACTGCCAGAAACACACTGCCTGCTTTTCTCTTTTTCCAGAAACTACCGTTCATAGACTACCTGCTTTGAAATGGTATCTGCGCTTTCTTTATCCCGCAGCTCGCTGATCAGCGCAAGTGCAAAATCGATCGCGGTTCCAAGTCCCCGGCTGGTTGTGATATGTCCATCTGTCACTGCCGGCTGACAGGTAACTTCCGCTCCGATAAGTCCTTCTTCCATTCCCGGATAGCAGATTGCCTTCTTTCCTTTCAGGATTCCCATTCCGCCAAATACGGTCGGTGCCGCACAGATTGCAGCCAGATATTTTTTTTCTTCATTATGTTTTAGGATCAGCTCTTCAAGACCTTTGTGTTCTTTTAAATGGATTGTTCCCGGCATCCCCCCCGGAAGCACCAGCATCTTCACCTCTGAAAAATCTGTATTTTCAAACAAGCTGTCTGCTTTTACTATAATTCCGTGTGCCCCCTTGATTTCTTCCTGTCCCATGATGGAAACGGTTCTGGTCTCGATCCCGGCTCTTCTTAAAAGATCAACGACCGTAAGACCTTCAATCTCTTCAAATCCATCTGCAAGAAATACACATACTTCATTCATAATCTTGTCCATCCTTTCTTTTTCCTGATGTTCCCCATTGTAACAGAAGCCTGCAAAAATGGCAACTTTCTGCCTTGTCTCCCCTGAAAAACTCCGCTATACTGTTAATGAATGTATAAGGAGGGCTTTCCCATGGAAATTGAACGCAAATATCTGATTCATAAGCTTCCGGATCACCTTGAAGCTTATCCGCACCGCACACTTGAGCAGGCTTATCTATGCACCGAACCGGTTGTCCGTGTCCGCAGAGATGCTGATGACTACATCCTGACCTACAAATCCAAAGGTCTGATGATGCGTGAAGAACATAATCTTCCTCTTACCGAGGAAGCCTACTGCCATCTGCGCGAAAAGGCAGACGGGCGCATTATCACAAAAGAACGCTACTGCATCCCTTACGGAGATCATCTCGCGATCGAGCTTGACGTCTTCGCCGGTGATCTCTCCCCTCTTCTCCTTGCCGAAGTCGAATTTTCTTCCGAAGAAGAGGCAAATTCCTTTACCCCGCCGGACTGGTTTGGTGAGGATGTCACCTTTTCCAGCAAATATCATAACAGTACACTGAGTCAGAAAAAGGATTGAGAAATTTCCCAATCCTTTTTTCTTCCGCAAATGCTCCATCCGGTACATTTGCGACCACATTCTTTTTATTAGTCTTCCAGACCAAATCCGTCATGGATTGCAACCAGTGCACGGTCTGCATCTTTTTCATCGATCAGAACCGTGATACGGATCTCTGATGTAGAAATCATATTGATATTGATATTGGAATTGCTAAGTGACTCAAACATGGTCGCAGCAACGCCCGGATTGCTGAGCATTCCAGCTCCTACGATCGATACCTTTGCAACTTTTTCGTTGTAATTCATCTCTTTGATCGTAAGGGCTTCTTTTCTGGCTTCCATAACTTCCATTGCCTCTTTAAGATCATCCTGTGATACAGTAAACGTAATGTCTTTTGTTCCGTCACGTCCAACTGACTGAAGAATAATATCTACGTTAATATTATGTTTTGCAAGTGTATTGAAAATCTTAAATGCAGTACCTGGTTTGTCTTCTACACCCATTACTGAAATTCTCGCTGTATTTTTATCTGCCGCAACGCCGGTAATTAACATTTTTTCCACCTTTGCTACCTCCTTGACCAGGGTTCCTTCTTCTGTGTTCAGGCTGGATCGTACAACCAGCTCAACCCCGTATTTTTTCGCCATCTCTACAGAACGATTATGTAAAACCTTTGCCCCTGATGTTGCAAGCTCCAGCATCTCATCGTAGGTGATCTCTTCGATTTTGCGCGCATTCGGTACCACTCTCGGGTCTGCAGTGTAAACACCGTCTACGTCTGTATAAATCTCGCATTTGTCTGCATGCATTGCAGCCGCAAGTGCCACAGCTGTCGTATCGGATCCACCTCTTCCAAGTGTGGTATAGTCTCCATAATGGTTGACTCCCTGGAATCCGGTTACGATCACGACCTTACGGTTCTCCAGTTCATGGGTGATACGGTCTGTATCCACTCTTTTAAATCTTGCATTTCCGTTCCGCGCCGTAGAATGCATCTTTACCTGGAATGCATTCAGCGAGATTGCCGGAACATTCAAAAACTGAAGTGCCATTGCCATCAGTGCCACAGATACCTGCTCTCCCGTGGTAAGGAGCATATCAAGTTCTCGTTTTGATGGATACGGATTGATCTCAGCTGCCTTCTCAAGCAGTTCATCTGTTGTATCTCCCATTGCGGAAAGAACAACGATCACATCATTCCCCATCTGATACTCTTCTGCGCAGCGTCTTGCCACATTAAAGATCCTCTCTTTATCTGCAACCGAACTGCCGCCAAATTTCTTAACTACCAGCATAATTTCCTCCTACAGTTCCTGCATTTTTAGACTTCTTCTTCTACTCTTATCATATGCAGGATTTCCGGATAAGCTTTTGCTTTTTCCTCGTATTCTCCCTCGGTCATCACCGGTGTGACAAAACCGAATTCTCCATTGACTCCTGCCTCTACAAATCTTACTTCACCAAAATCATTGCCGATTCGTTCTTTGAGCGCATCCTCATTTCCACGGATTCGCACCAGGAACTTCTTGCTGGTCTTGCTTCTGTCTTCCAATGTAAGCTTTTCTTCGCTCCAGAAATTCATGATATCTCTGCCCTGATTCTGTACAACTGCCACAATGTCAGCCACAACCGCACTCGCAGTCGGAAGCTTTCCTGCCCCACTTCCGTAGAACATCGCATCTCCCAGCATATTCCCCTTTACAAATACGGCATTAAATACACCATTCACACTGTAAAGCGGATGTTCTGCATGAAGAAGCACCGGTGCAACTCCCGCATAAAGAGTTCCGTCCACATGCTTACATTCAGCAAGAAGTTTGATATTCATTCCCAGAGCCTTTGCATACTGCATATCTTCTGTTGTGATTTTTGTAATACCTTCGGTATAAATTTCTTCAAAATCCACGTATTTTCCTGAGATGATCGATGCAAGGATCGCGATCTTCCGGCATGCATCCTGTCCTTCCACATCAGCAGTCGGATCTGCCTCTGCAAATCCATTCTTCTGTGCTTCACGGAGAACCTCTTCATAGTTCGCTCCCTCGTAGAACATCCTGGTCATCATGTAATTGGTTGTTCCGTTCAGGATTCCTGCGATTTCTTCGATCTCATCACCTGTCAGGGATGATCCAAGTGCCCGGAGGATTGGAATCCCCCCTCCCACACTTGCTTCAAAAAGGAAATTCACATTCTTTTCCCGCGCTGTTTTAAGAAGTGCGGATCCATGCTTGGCAACCAACGCCTTATTGGATGTCACGACACTTTTTCCTGCTTCCAGCGCTTTTCTGACAAAGGTATTCGCCGGTTCCACACCGCCCATCACTTCTACTACAATTCCAATCTCCGGATCATTCAGGATAATCTCATAATCATGAACAATCTTTTCCTGGATCTTATCTCCCGGGAAATCCCTCAGATCCAGCACATATTTAACTTCAATTTCTTCTTTTGCCCGTGTCGCGATCAGCTTCTGATTTACATCCAGAACCTCTACCACACCAGAACCTACGGTACCATAACCCAATACTGCAATCTTCATCTTTTTGTCTACTCCCTGCCTACGATTTTCAAATAATGCACACCTGAATGCTGTTCAATCTCTTCCACCATCTCCGACAGATTCTTCGTTGTCTGCAACACCTCCACACTGAGCGTCAGTGTTGCCACCCCGTTGATCGGAATACTCTGGTGAATCGTCAGGATATTCGCCTGATACCTTGCCACCGCGTTTAAAAGCTCTGCCATAACCCCCGGTGTATCATCAAGCTGAATAACCATCGTAACAGTCCTTCCTTTTTCATTTTCGTGAAATGGGAAAATATCATCCTTATATTTATAGAAAGAACTTCTGCTGATACCGATCTCTTCTGTCGCTTCCTGAATAGTCATTCCACGTCTGGTTGCGAGCAGTCTCTTTGTCTCGACAACCTTTATGAGCACCTCCGGCACTGCTTTTTTCTTTACCACATAGTACTTTGTATTATCCATTGTTACTCCTCTGTTTCAGATAAGCATTGATAAATGGATCCAGCTCCCCATCCAGAACTGCGCTTACATTTCCGGTCTCTTCACCGGTACGGTGATCCTTGACCAGATTGTAAGGATGTAAAATATAGGATCGGATCTGGCTTCCAAAATTGATATCCTGAACTTCCCCCCGGATGCCGGATACCTTTTCTTCCTGCTCCTGCTTTTTCAAAAGATACAGCTTGGCTTTCAACATCTGCATCGCTTTGTCCTTATTAAAAAGCTGCGAACGTTCATTCTGGCACTGCACTACGATTCCTGTCGGAAGATGCGTGATCCGCACCGCAGACGAAGTCTTGTTGATATGCTGTCCTCCGGCTCCGCTCGAACGGTAGGTATCGATCCGCAGGTCATCGTCATTCAGCTCAATGTCAATATCATCTTCAATATCCGGTATCACATCACAGGATGCAAAAGATGTCTGCCTCTTGCCTGCTGAATTGAACGGAGAAATACGCACCAGACGGTGCACTCCCTTTTCTGACTGAAAATAGCCATATGCATTATCTCCCGTTACTTCAAACGTGATTCCTTTCAGTCCGGTAATATCTCCATCCTGATAGTCCAGCACGGTTATCTGAAATCCTTTTGACTGTGCATATCTTGTATACATACGATACAGCATATTTGCCCAGTCACAGCTGTCTGTTCCTCCGGCTCCTGCATGCAGTGTCACGATTGCATTGCAGGAATCATATTCTCCCGAAAGAAGCGTCCGGATCCTGAGATCTTCAAATTCTTTTTCAAATTTAGCGATCTCACGCTGGATCTCTTTGATCATCTCCCGGTCTTCTTCCTCTTCCGTAAGTTCGATCAGTGCATTGATATCTTCATATGAACTTTCCAGATCCCGGACCTCCTTCACACAGTCCTGCATTTTCCGGAGTTCCTTCATAATCCTCTGCGAAAGCTCTGTCTTGTCCCAGAACCCCGGTTCTTCTATCTTTCTTTCCAGCTCTTCAATCCGTTTTTCTTTGCCTGCCAGGTCAAAGTGAATCCCTCATTTCCTTCAGGGGTTCTTCATACGCATTTAATGTCTGCTTAAATCCGTCTAATTCAACCACTGTATCACCTCAAATCTCATAAAATTATATAAAAATCCAAACAGTCGTATTTATTTTCTTCCACAGCACTGTTTGTATTTCTTGCCGCTTCCACACGGGCATGGATCATTTGGATATATCTTTTTCTCGGCACGTACCTTTGGACCCTTTGCAACACTGTCATCTTTATTGGTACCGGTTACCTTTGCAACCTGTTCTCTTTCAACCTTCTGTTCTACATTGACATGGAAGAGAAGTCTGACTGTATCCACTTCGATTGCACGTGTCATTTCACCGAACATATCATATCCGATCATCTTGTATTCAACCAGAGGATCTCTCTGTCCGTAAGCCTGCAGACCGATTCCCTGACGTAACTGATCCATATCATCAATGTGATCCATCCATTTTGCATCGATCACACGCAGAAGGAACACACGCTCCACCTCACGCAGATGCTCTGCTTCCGGGAACTGTGCTTCTTTTTCTTCGTATGCTTTTGCAGCACGTTCTTTCAGGAGATGCTTGATCTCTTTTGGCTCTTTATCCTTTGCATCCTCCTCCGTAACCGGCGGAAGCGTTGGAATCACATCCAGAAGTTCACGGTTCATTGCTCCAAGATCCCATTCTTCAAAATCCTGTTCCTCAGAAAGATTGGCATCGACAGTATTTTCCACAAAGTCTGTGATCATATGGAAGATAGAATCTCTCATATTCTCACCGTCAAGGACTCTGCGTCTTTCATCGTAGATGATCTCTCTCTGTTCATTCATTACCTGGTCATATTCAAGCAGGTTCTTACGAATACCAAAGTTATTGCTCTCAATCTTCTTCTGAGCCTTCTCAATCGCACTTGAAAGCATCTTGTGCTCGATCTGTTCTCCTTCTTCTACTCCAAGCTTGGTAAATACATCCATCAGTCTCTCGGAACCGAACAGACGCATCAGGTCATCCTCCAGAGAAATATAGAATCTGGATTCTCCCGGATCGCCCTGACGTCCGGCACGTCCACGCAACTGGTTGTCAATACGACGGGATTCATGACGTTCTGTACCGATGATCTTCAGTCCGCCGGCTGCTCTTGATTCTTCATCAAGCTTGATATCCGTACCACGGCCTGCCATGTTGGTTGCGATCGTAACAGCCCCATGCTGTCCTGCCTGTGCAACGATCTCAGCCTCCAGTTCATGGAACTTGGCATTCAGTACATTATGTTTTACGCCGCGTTTACTGAGCATCTTACTGAGGAGCTCGGAAGTTTCGATCGTGATCGTACCAACCAGAACCGGCTGTTCTTTTTCATGCGCTTCACAGATAGCATCAATAACCGCGTTAAATTTCTCTTTCTTTGATTTGTAAACGGCATCCTCCAGGTCAATTCTCTGTACCGGAACATTCGTCGGAATCTCAATAACGTCCATTCCGTAAATATCACGGAACTCCTGTTCCTCTGTGAGGGCTGTACCTGTCATACCGGATTTCTTCTCATATTTATTAAACAAATTCTGGAATGTAATGGTAGCCAGAGTCTTGCTTTCTCTCTTGACCTTTACATGCTCTTTTGCTTCGATTGCCTGATGAAGTCCGTCAGAATAACGGCGTCCCGGCATGATACGTCCGGTAAATTCATCAACGATCAGGACCTCATCATCTTTTACTACATAATCCTGGTCACGGAACATCAGATTATGTGCACGCAGTGCCAGAATGATGTTGTGCTGGATCTCCAGGTTCTCCGGGTCAGCAAGGTTCTCAATATGGAAGAACTTCTCAACCTTCTTCACACCCTCTTCGGTCAGGTTGATATTCTTTTCTTTTTCATTGACAATGAAGTCTCCGGTCTCTTCGATCTCTTCTCCCATAATGGCGTTCATCTTAGAGAATTCCCCGCTTGCTTCACCTCTCTCCAGCTGTCTTGCCAGAACATCACATGCTTCGTAAAGTCTGGTTGACTTTCCACTCTGTCCGGAAATGATAAGCGGTGTTCTCGCTTCATCGATCAGAACTGAGTCAACCTCATCGATAAGTGCATATTTCATACCGCGCTGTACCAGCTGTTCTTTGTAGATAACCATGTTATCACGGAGGTAATCGAAACCAAGTTCATTATTCGTCACATAAGTGATATCGCAATTATACGCTGCACGTCGTTCATCATTATCCATCTGGTTCAGAACAACTCCAACAGTCAGTCCCAGGAATTCATGAACCTTTCCCATCCACTCAGCATCACGCTTTGCCAGATAGTCGTTGACTGTTACAATATGCACCCCTTCTCCGGTCAGTGCATTTAAGTATGCCGGCAGTGTAGATACAAGTGTTTTACCTTCACCGGTCTTCATCTCGGCAATACGGCCCTGATGCAGGATGATACCCCCGACCATCTGTACACGGTAGTGGCGCATTCCAAGTACACGGACAGCTGCCTCTCTTACAACAGCAAACGCTTCCGGAAGAAGATCGTCCAGTGTCTCTCCTTTTGCAAGCCTCTCCTTGAATTCTTTCGTCTTTTCTTTCAATTCCTCATCGGAGAGCTTCTGCATCTCCGGCTCCAGCGCATCAATATGATCCACGATCGGGTAGATTCGCTTCAATTCATGTTCGCTGTGCGTTCCAAATATCTTTTCAATAATTCCCATTTTATTAAGCTCCTTATATTCCTTGCTTATCACTTCTGTCTGAAGTGTTTTGCTTTTTTCCGCTATAGATAGACAGTATCCATTGTAGCACCATTTCTTTTATTCTTCAATCAGTTTATTTCACCGGTTCTGTCAGCTCGGCATACGGGATCTTACCGCCAAAAAGATCCAGTGCACTGCCGATCGTATAGTCCAGCTTTTCCCCGCTGATCCGTGCAAACTCCCGCAGATCCTCCATGCTTCCAATTCCACCGGCATAGGTGATCGGAAGTCCGTTCCACGCCGCAAGCATCCTGACCAGATCCTCCTCTGTACCAGATGCTTTTCCTTCTACATCAACCCCGTGAACCAGAAATTCATCACACCATCCGGACAGCTCTTCCAGGACCTCCGGTATCAGTCTGAGCTCGGTAAATGTCTGCCATCTGTTGGTTACAATATAATAACTGTTCTCGCGCCTCCGGCAGCTGAGATCCAGTACCAGATGCTCTTTCCCTACTGCCTTTTTCAGCCGGTCCAGCCGGTCATACCGCACTTGTCCATTCTGAAATACATAGGATGTAACGATCACATGACTTGCCCCTTCCTCCAGATACTCTGCAGCATTTTCTGCAGTAATTCCTCCGCCGATCTGCATTCCGCCCGGATAGGCATGTAGTGCTTTCAGTGCCTGTGCCTTTGTCGCATCATAGTATTCCGATGCCGGCGGATTCAGCAAAATAATGTGTCCTCCGGTAAGTCCATCTTTCTTATACATTGTCGCATAATAATCTGCATCCTGTCTGGATATGTAATTTTCTACCGCTGCATTTCCCGCATCTTTCAGGCTGCCACCCACAATCTGCTTGACTGCACCATTATGAATATCTATACATGGTCGAAATTTCATGAAGTCCTCCGCTTTTTCTGTTGATCTCGTCTTTACATACCGTCATATTGTATCACACCCACGGACATTTTACTACCTTTTGTCTGTAAAAAAGGCAAGACTTTTCCGCAAAGTCTTGCCTTTTCCCTATTCCTGACCATCTATTGTATGATTATCATTTACATTCCGGTCCTCTGTCCTGTTTCTGGTCATATCATCGACTCCGTCTTCCACATCATCTACTGCATCCTCAACACCATCTCCGATATCGTTTGTGACATCATTTACCGTTCCATTCTGATTCGTCCCACCGGTATTCGTATCCGGATTTGCAGCGTTATCACCATTTCCACACGCCGTAATTCCTCCCATCAGCATCACACAGGTAAAAACCAGAACCATTCTTCTTAGATATTGCATGTTGTAATTCTCCTTTTTCTGTAAAATACTTGTACTATTACTATCCGCAGAAAAAGGATTTTTATACTTATTTTTAAATTTTTTCGATGATCTGACCACTTCTGTAAGCGTCCAGCAATGCCTCCAGATCCGCGATCCGTTCCTTCAGTACTTTTCCAACATCAGTATCTCCTACCGTCTTGCGTTCGAGTGTCCGTTTTACGATCACACTGTCCGAATGGATATCTCTTTCTTTTTCAATAGCTGCCTCCGTCGATTCAAACGGATCATGCGCCGCAAGGATCAGTCCATAGGAATTATAGATCAGCGTGTATCCTGCAATTCCGGTTTCTTTCTGGTACGCTTTTGAAAATCCGCCATCAATAACAAGCACTTTTCCACCACATTTGACCGGATTCTCTCCATTTTTCGTTTTCACCGGAACATGTCCGTTGATGATATGGGAAATTTCTCTGTCCAGGCCAAATTCATCCAGAATTCCGTTCATCACATTTTCATCTTCAAGAAGAAGATAATACGCATTCTTTTTCTCTTTCCACAGCTCCTTTTCTGCAAGGAAATAACGCTCAAAGGTCGCCATTTTATCTTTGCCGAAAAGAGGAGAATTCGCACCCTGCCAGATATACCACATCAGGTCACGCCCTTTTTTCTTTTCATCCGGATCTACCGCAAAAAATCCTTTTCTCACATAGGACTCCATCACATCATAAAGTGTCCTTCCCTGATAGCTTTTACCGTATATCTTTACCTTTCTGAGTGATCCGTCATCATTCAGTGGAACACAGCCGTGATACAGCAGATTGGAATTGTAAATCTTGTAAAGACTTCCTTTGTTCAAAAGGAAACGCATATGCCTCTGCAATTTTTCACAGCTCTGGAACGCTTTTACCAGGCGGTTCATGATCTCTTCTTCTTCAGCTGAAAGCTGATATGGATTCTTCGGATCTATTGTCGGAAAATAATCATCCAGAAGCTGATAGATTTTTCCTCCTATCGTTATAGTCCCTTCCTCGTAGTTGATCTTATCCAGAAAGTTTCTTCTCTGGAAACCAAATTCCGGATAAAGCTCTGCTGCCTGTCCTTCTACTTTGAACTGGATAACAGAAATTGCCTTGTGCATTTTCATATTCAGTTCCATCTCCTGTGGTTTGCAGTTGTCCTGCCCTTTTAATAAAAAGCATTCACAGGGATCTTTTGCATACTGTTTCCACGCGAAAGTTGCAAGTGGAAGCAGATTGATCCCATATCCATCCTCCAGAATATCCAGATTCCCATAGCGGGCACAGATACGGATTACATTCGCAATACAGCATTTCTGCCCCGCTGCCGCTCCCATCCACAGGATATCATGATTCCCCCACTGGATGTCCACCGAATGATACTCCATCAGCTTGTCCATGATCAGATGCGGTCCCGGACCTCTGTCGTAAATATCACCGACAATATGCAGGTGATCCACAACCAGACGCTGGATCAGTTCACACAAGGCTACAATAAATTCCTCCGCTCTTCCGATCTGGATAATTGTACTGATGATCGAATTATAATATGATTCCTTATCTGTCATTCCTGACTTTTCTGTGATCAGTTCCTCGATCACATATGCAAAATCCTTCGGGAGTGCTTTTCTGACCTTCGATCTGGTATATTTGCTCGCCGAACGTTTTGCTACCTCGATCAGACGGTACAGCATGATCTTGTACCAGTCATCCATATTCTGTTCTTCTTCCCGGATCCGCTCCATCTTCTCCCGTGGATAGTAGATCAAGGTTGCCAGTGTCTGCTTGTCCCGGCTGCTCATTGTGTTTGCAAATACATCATCGACCTTGCGCTTTACCGAACCCGATCCGTTCTTCAGCACATGTGCAAACGCTTCATATTCTCCGTGAATATCCGTCAGAAAATGTTCCGTTCCTTTTGGAAGATTCACGATTGCCTGTAAGTTAATAATTTCTGTGGACGCAGCTGCGATTGATGGAAATAATTCCGACAGCCCTTCCAGATATTTCTCCTCTAATGCTTTCATAACTTCCTCCCTCTTGTATAAAAGCTTTTTCTGCTTACAGTCCGATCACATCACTCATATCGTACATTCCTGCCGGTTTTCCAGCCAGGAATTTGGCAGCTTCAACTGCACCTTTTCCAAAAATTGCTTTTGAATATGCAGTGTGGTGGAATTCGATCACTTCATCTGCCCCCGCAAAGATGACGTCATGCTGTCCAACGATCGTACCTCCACGTACTGCAACGATCCCGATTTCGTTTTTCTCACGTTTTTTTCGTTCATGGCTGCGGTCATAATTGTATACATACTGGTCAGCCATCGCTTCATTAATCGAATCTGCAAGTGCGATCGCTGTTCCACTTGGAGCATCAACTTTCTGATTATGATGTTTTTCTACAATTTCAATATCAAAGCCTGCCGGAGCAAGAACCTTTGCTGCATCCTTTAAAAGCTTCATCAGAAGATTGACTCCCAGTGACATATTTGCAGAACGGAGAACCGCAACTTTTTCTCCTGCTTCTTTCACCTTTGCAAGCTGTTCCTCAGAAAGTCCTGTTGTGCAAAGAACAACCGGAAGAGTTTTCTCCACACATACATCCAGGAGCTCATCAACTGCTGCTGCGTTTGAGAAATCAATCACAACATCTGCCTGCACATCACACTCTGCAAGGCTTGTAAATACCGGGTACGGATTCTCGATTCCGGTGAATTTATCAATACCTGCCACGATCTCGATCACATCATCCTCCTTTACAAGTCCCGAGATCACCTGTCCCATTTTTCCGTTACATCCATGCATAATTGCCTTAACCATTTTGTATTCCTCCTTGTTATCTCCATTTTCTTGTGTATCTTTTCACAAATTCCTGTATAGCACAAAAGGAACTGATGGATACTCCAGTCAGTCCCTTTTCTCTATAATCTGACCCTTTATTATGCCAGTTTAATTCCAAATGCTTCCAGTTCTTTTGCAAGCTGTGCTGTATGTGCTTCTGTCATCTCTGTCAAAGGCATACGCAAAGGACCTGCCTGCCATCCCATCAGATTTAAAGCCTTTTTAACCGGAATCGGATTCACTTCACAGAATAACTTCTCGATCAGCGGAATCGCATCCAGCTGCATCTTACAGCTTCCCTTGACATCTCCTTCAAAGAACTTTGCACAGATGTCATGTGTATACTGCGGAGCCACGTTCGCAAGAACTGAGATGACACCCTTTCCTCCAACAGAAAGGAGCGGTACGATCTGGTCATCATTGCCTGAATACAGATCGATCTTGCCATCTGTCAGCTGCATGATCTTTGAAATCTGGGAAATATTGCCTGATGCTTCTTTTACCGCAACAATATTCTCTATATTTTTATGTAAAGCTGCAACTGTCTCCGGAGCAATATTCACACCGGTACGGCTCGCCACACTGTAAAGGATAATTGGTGCTTTTGCTTCTTTTGCAACAGCGGTATAATGTGCGATCAGTCCGTCCTGTGTACATTTGTTATAATATGGTGTTACAAGCAGCAGTCCGTCTGCACCGTCTTCTACTGCCTCTTTTGACATCTGGATCGTTGTGTAGGTACTGTTGGAACCGGTACCTGCGATCACCGGGATTCTTCCCTTGACACGCTCGATCGCAAATTTGATGCATTCCATGTGCTCTTCTTCTGATAAAGTAGAGGATTCACCTGTTGTTCCGCAGATGATAATACTGTCGGTCCCATGTGTACAATGGTAGTCCAGCATTTCATCCAGTTTGTCATAATTTATACTCTCGTCCTCATGAAACGGCGTTACAAGTGCCACTCCTGATCCTGTAAATATAGCCATAATATTCCTCCTGACATGTTGCTTTATGATACTAAACGATCAAATCAAGTTTAGCATTAAATGCAGGCACTGTCAATCAGAGTCTTTTCCAGTTTACTGACCGAAACTTCATAAGCAACCCTCTTTTCTGTCTCGGTATCTGAAATCCGTTTTACATATTCCCTGCTCTGGATCCTTCCCAGAAGCTGTACATGCTCTCCCACTTCAAAGCCGGAGGCATATCTTGCATTTCTCCCCCAGCAGATACATGGAATGTAATCCGATTTTCCATATGGGCGGTTAACCGCAAGCAAAAGATCTGCAATCTCCCTTCCAAGCGGTGTCTTCCGGTAGATCGGTTCCTTGCAGATATAGCCATCCAGCCAGATACTGTTGGTCTTTGTCCCGTCAGGTTCTTCTTCCATAAAGGAAATCTCCCGTACAAATACGGATAATACCAGACGGTTTTTCTGCTCTTCATGCCGATTGTAAGAGCGGAACTGTCCGTGCACCATAATATACTCTCCGGTATAATCCTGTGTCACGTCGATCAGCCTCTCTGAGATCATCAGCGGAATACGGTCTTCTGAATTGCTCAGTCTTTTCACTTCTACCTCTACCATATAAAAGCCTTCTCCAAAGACCTCATGGCTGAATGAAAATTCAGTTGCTACCTTTCCCATGATCGTTACCTGGTTATTTTCAATAATCTTATCTGACATAATAATGTAAATCTCCTTCCTCTTCGCAGGCGTATTTTACCGCGTTCTTACTCTTGATCACTATCTAATCTATGAAGCTTTTCCAGTTTTTAGAACAAAAAGTAACCTCTTTTTTTGCAGAAAGTCAAATTTTTTTCTTTCTACTTGTAAATTTTTCAAAATGTGATAAACTATACGGGTTGTAACTTTAAATAGGTAATAAGAAGGGTTTTGAGAATATGAAGACAAAACGTGAAGACATTAGAAATATTGCTATCATCGCCCATGTTGATCATGGTAAAACAACATTAGTAGATGAACTTTTAAAACAGAGCGGTGTTTTCCGTGAAAATCAGGAAGTAGCCGAACGAGTAATGGATTCCAACGATATCGAACGTGAACGTGGAATTACCATTCTTTCCAAAAACACTGCAGTTGTTTATAAAAATACAAAGATCAATATCATTGACACTCCTGGACATGCCGATTTCGGCGGAGAAGTAGAACGTGTCCTTAAGATGGTCAATGGAGTGGTTCTTCTGGTTGACGCTTTTGAAGGTGCCATGCCACAGACCAAATTCGTTTTGAAAAAAGCTCTTGCACTGAAGCTCCCGGTTATCGTATGTATCAACAAGATCGACCGTCCGGAAGCACGTCCGGATGAAGTTATCGATGAAGTTCTTGAACTTCTCATCGATCTTGGCGCATCCGACGAACAGCTTGACTGCCCGTTCCTTTTTGCTTCTGCAAGAGACGGATATGCAACTTACAATATCGACGATGAACCGAAAGACATGGTTCCTCTGTTTGAGACCATCCTGGATTACATCCCGGCTCCGGAAGGAGATCCTGATGCAGGTACACAGATGCTGATCAGCACCATCGATTACAATGAATACGTTGGCCGTATCGGTGTTGGAAAAGTCGATAACGGAACGATTTCTGTCAACCAGGATGTAGTTGTTGTAAACCATCATGATCCGGACAAACAGAAAAAAGTAAAGATCAGCAAATTATATGAATTTGACGGTCTGAATAAAGTAGAAGTAAAAGAAGCAGGCATCGGTTCTATCGTTGCAATCTCCGGTATTGCAGATATTTCCATCGGTGATACGATCTGTTCGCCGGACAATCCGGTTCCGATCGAATTCCAGAAGATTTCCGAGCCTACGATCGCAATGCAGTTCGTTGTCAACGACAGTCCGTTTGCAGGACAGGAGGGTAAATTCGTCACTTCCCGTCACCTCCGTGACCGTCTGTTCCGTGAACTGAATACAGACGTCAGCCTTCGTGTTGAAGAGACAGACAACACAGACAGCTTCAAGGTATCCGGACGTGGAGAGCTTCATCTTTCCGTCCTCGTTGAAAACATGCGTCGTGAAGGTTATGAATTCGCAGTCAGCAAAGCCGAAGTTCTTTACAAAAAAGACGAAAACGGCAAGCAGCTCGAGCCAATGGAAACCGTATACATTGATGTACCGGATGAATTTACAGGTATAGTTATTGATAAATTAAGCCAGAGAAAAGGCGAACTCCGCAACATGGGAATGTCTAATGGCGGATACACCCGTCTTGAATTCTCCATCCCGTCAAGAGGTCTGATCGGTTATCGTGGAGAATTCCTGACCGATACAAAAGGTAACGGTATCATGAACACAGCCTTTGACTGCTACGCTCCGTATAAAGGAGATATCCAGTACAGAAGCCAGGGATCCCTGATCGCATTCGAGACAGGTGAAGCTGTAGCTTACGGTCTGTTCAACGCACAGGATCGTGGAACACTCTTCATCGGACCTGGTGAAAAGGTTTACTCCGGTATGGTAATCGGTCAGAATGCGAAGACAGATGATATCGAACTGAATGTATGTAAGACCAAACACCTTACCAATACCCGTTCTTCAAGTGCTGATGAAGCCTTAAAGCTTACTCCGCCGAGAATCCTCAGTCTGGAAGAAGCACTTGATTTCATCGATACCGATGAACTTCTGGAAGTCACACCGAAGAGCCTGCGTATCCGTAAAAAGATTCTGGATCCGAAACTCCGTAAGAGAAGCAATTTCCAGTAAAAAACTATAGATTTTTCTTTACACTTCCCCCTTGTATCCGTTACAATCTTTGTATACAACGAACAAGGGGGATTTTTTATGAAAAAATACTTAAACGCAGCACTCCATAAGCTGACCGTACTTCTGGAATTTATCATTTCATTCGTTCTGGCTGCCGGAATCATCATTCTGCTTGTCCAGCTGATCCTGTCCATGCCAAATGTTCCGGATCTGAATATTTATCCAAATTACGAAGACCTGGTAGAAACCTGTTTCAATCTGATCATTGGTGTCGAGCTGATCCGTATGCTTTATCAGCACAAGCCTTCCACTGTGTTTGAGGTGCTGTTATTTGCCATCGCCAGACAGGTGATCATGGCACATAACAATCCGGTATCCAGCCTGATCGGTGTGATCTCCATCGCACTTTTATTTGCAACCAGAAAGTTCCTTTTTATTGAATTTGATGAATCTGAGAAAATTATTTTCCGTGCTACTACAAAAGCACGAATTGTAAACAGCATCCTGCACGTCCATATTCCATATGAAGATGAACAAACCTTATATGACGTGATCACTAAAAGATTTGAACAGGAAAAAACAGAAATTGGTGTTGGTGCAAGTACATTCTTCGATAATTTTGGTCTGCGCGTTGCCAAAATGCATAACGGCAAGATCAGTCGTATCGAAGTAATCCGCTCCATACATTGACAGAATTTTCTGATAATTCAGTTTTCTTTACAGAATTTTAATAATTTTTTTGCATTTACCATTGCATCTCTCCCCTATGATAGAGTATAATGTAGCTATAGCCGGAAGGATATAAAAACTATCTATACATCCTGCCGGTCAAGCTCTTATAGATGCACTTATCTCCGTACATACTATGAGAAATATGAGAAAAAAGGAGTTGAGCTGTATGAATTTTATCATTAGCGGAAGAAACATTGACATCACACCTGGTCTCAGACAGGCTGTAGAACAGAAATTAGGAAAACTGGAAAAGTATTTTACTCCTGAAACTGACATTATCGTTACACTCAGTGTAGAAAAAGAACGTCAGAAAATCGAAGTTACGATCCCTGTAAAAGGAAACATTATCCGTTCCGAGCAGGAAAGCAGCGATATGTATGTATCCATTGATCTCGTAGAAGAAATTATCGAGCGTCAGCTCAGAAAGTATAAAACCAAACTGATTGCAAAACAGCAGGGCGGACATGATTTCCGTCAGGAATTTATTGAATCCGATACTTCGGCAGCAGAGTCAGACGAGATTGAGATCGTCCGTACCAAACGTTTCGGCATCAAACCAATGTTCCCGGAGGATGCCTGCATTCAGATGGAACTTCTCGGACATAACTTCTACGTATTCAGCAATGCTGAGACAGACGAAGTCAATGTCGTATATAAGAGAAAGAATGGAACCTACGGTCTGATCGAACCGGAATTCCAGTAAACCAATAAGCTCATACAGAGAACCTGCTGTCTGCAGTTCCTCCTGTATACTAAGACATTAAAACCCCTATACAGAACGGATTCTCCGTTCTGTATAGGGGTTCTTTTTCCTGTTCTATTCCTCAAAAACCAGGATTTCTTTTCCATCCTCCGCAAAATAGCAGCTGTCTCCTTTTTCGATCACAGCCTGTCCATTTGTTCCCTCTGTAATCTCGGAAACCACACATTGCTCCTGATCATAAGGCAGAATCACTTTCATCAGCACTTTATCCGTATACTGTGTATCCTGCACACTGATCTGCCGTTGTCCGAGGATATACTGGATCTTCCCAAGTCCGGTATAATCCGTTCCAATCTCATACCGGTAACCCAGGCGCTTTGTGATCACAGTACTTGCCTGAAGACCTTCCTTTACTGCTCCCTGATAAGCCCGCACCAGACCACCTGTTCCCAGAAGCGTCCCGCCAAAATACCTGGTCACAACAACCGCCGTATCGTGAAGACCTTCCCCTGTAAGCACATCCAGCATCGGTTTTCCTGCTGTACCTGCAGGCTCCCCGTCATCACTACATCTCAGAGTTGGATTTGTTACACCGATCACATAAGCAAAACAGTTATGTCTTGCGTCCCAGTATTTTTTCTTCACTTCTTCTATAAATGCCAGTACTTCTTCTTCTGAGTGTACCGGTCTTACCGTTGCGATAAAACGGGATTTCTTTTCAACAATTTCCCCTTCTCCTCCCCGGTATACTGTTTTGTATTCTTCCTGCATGTCTGCGTTTTTCCCTTCATTTTCCTTATATTTTCACTATTCCCAGTATACAAATCTATTTCTTCAGATGCAAGAAAATTACAAAAATGTTACAATTTCCCTATATTTCCGAAATTTTTCTTAATTTTGTAAAATGGAACATTGAAGTTTTCAATTTTTCCTTTATTTAGATTATCAAGTTTGATATAATATTGCAATATGAAGGAGGAAGCATTCATGAATTATGGAAAGCGAAAAGCTTCTAAAAAACAAAAACGCATAACATCGAAAAAGAATATGCACAAAAAGAAACTGGGCGTTCGCCTTTTTAAAGGTTTTCTATTATGTATCTTTGTCTGCTGTATCCTCGCAGCGATCGGAGGTGGCTTTATCATCAAGCATGTGATTGATAATGCACCTGAGATTACAGCTGACAGCATCAAACCACAGGGTTATACGTCCACCGCACTTGCAGATGACGGCACGACAACAATAGCCGAATTCACCGGTGCAGGTGCCAACCGTGTATATAAGACGATTGATCAGATCCCGAAGGATCTGCAGCATGCATTCGTCGCAATCGAAGACTCCCGTTTTTACAAGCATAACGGTATTGATATTCAAGGTATTATCCGTGCTTTTGTTGTTGGTATCACTCATGGTGGCAACTTCTCTGAAGGAGCCAGTACCATTACCCAGCAGCTGATCAAGAACAATGTCTTCCCTGACTTTGTAAATGAAAACACTTTTGAAGAAAAGCTGGAACGTAAGATCCAGGAACAGTATCTCGCAATTCAGGTTGAAAAGCAGCTTGATAAAGATTCAATCCTTGAAAGCTACCTGAACACGATCAACCTTGGTCAGGACTGTCTGGGAGTACAGTCAGCTGCACAGAGATATTTTAATAAGGATGTCAATGAACTTAACCTTTCCGAATCTGCAACCATCGCTGCAATCACACAGAATCCGGGAAGATACAATCCGATCACCAATCCGGAAGACAACGCAACCCGCCGCAAAAAAGTTCTGGATAATATGCTCGATCAGGGCTGGATCGACCAGGCTGCCCATGATGAAGCACTGGCAGATGACGTATATTCCAGAATTCAGAACGTAAATACACGGATCGAAGAGACCAACACCGTCAACTCTTATTTTGTTGATGCCCTGTCTGAGCAGCTGATCGAAGATCTCACCTCAGAAGACGGACTTGGATATTCCCAGACACAGGCAGAGAACGCACTGTACAGCGGTGGTCTCACCATTTATTCAACTCAGAATCTTACGATGCAGAACATCTGTGATGAAGAATTGAATGATGACAACAATTATCCGGCCAATATTGACTGGGGTGTTGATTATGCCCTCACAGTCTATCATACTGATGGCTCGGTAGATAACTACAGTGCCGGACACCTGAAACAATTCGGGGCAGATCAGTACGGTGATGATGAAGGACTTCTCTTCGGATCACAGGAAGCTGCACAGGAAAGAATTGACGCATTCCGTAACAGTCTTCTCCAGGATGGCGAGACCTATGATGAGTATGTCAACCTCTCTCCACAGCCGCAGACTTCACTGACCATCATCGATCAGAAAACAGGGCAGATCAAAGCTCTTGTCGGTGGCCGTGGACAAAAGACAACCAACCGTGGACTGAACCGCGCATACAAGGGTTCTACCCGTAACGCAGGTTCTACATTCAAGATTCTTGCCGTATACGCTCCGGCATTGGACAGCGCAGATCTTACACTTGCTACCACCGAAGTTGATGAAGAATACTACTATCAGCACGACCTGGAACATCATCAGGTTCATAACTGGTGGGGCGATTACTATAAAGGTACCGTAACATACCGTCAGGCGATCGAACAGTCCATGAACATCATTGCGGTAAAGACATTGAATAAGATTGGTATCAATCTTGGTTTTGAATACTGCGAGAAATTTGGTCTTTCCACACTTACCGAAGACGATGCTGTAGAGTCTCTTGCTCTTGGTGGTATTTCCCATGGTGTTTACAACTATGAACTGACAGCAGCCTATGCATCCATTGCAAACGGCGGTGTATATAACAAACCATCCCTGTACACAAAGGTATTGGATCATGATGGTAATGTCCTGATCGACAACTCCAATCCGGAAAGCCACACTGTGATCAAAGATACAACTGCAGCACTTCTTACCAACGCCATGCAGGATGTTGTCACAAAGGGTACTGCAACCGATGCACAGCTCAATAATATGCCTGCATCCGGTAAATCCGGTACAACCTCCGACAACCGTGACTTCTGGTTCGAAGGATTTACACCGTATTATACCTGTGGTATCTGGATGGGTTACGATGGTAACCAGGAAATGTCTGAAGGAAGCTGGAACTATCATTTCAAGATCTGGGCTAAGATCATGAACCGGATCGATGAAGCTTTGGGACTAACCTACAAAGACTTCGCGATGCCAGGTTCTCTCGTTCAGAAGAGCGTATGTACAATTTCCGGTAAACTTGCCGGTTCCGGCTGTCCGTCACAGACCGAATGGTTTGATCCGGATACTGTCCCGACCGAGACATGTTCCGGACATGCAAGCAAGTCAACTACCACAAACAGTACAAAAAATTCGAATGACAAATCCGATTCTAATAGTACAACGGGTGGAAACTCCTCCGGTAACTCTACCGGCACTAATGGGGATACTACCGGTGGTACCGGCGGTGATTCCGGCAATACCGGCGGTGGCACTGATTCCGGTAATAATAGTGGCAATTCTGGTAATACCGGTGGCGATTCCGGTAATACTGGTGGCGATTCCGGTAATACCGGTGGCGATTCCGGTAATACCGGTGGCGGCACTGATTCCGGCAATACCGGCGGCTCAGATTCTGGCAATGGACAATAAGAATCTATCATCCAATTAGAAAAAGAGATCAGTGAATATTTGAAATTCACTGATCTCTCTTTTTTATCTATCAATCTGGTTTCTATTTCTGATATACGATCTTACCTTCAATCATCGTATAGTATACCATCGCATCGGTATCAAGTCCGAGTTTTCCTTTCATTACAATAATATCTGCATCTTTTCCTTCTTCCAGGCTTCCCAGACGGTCTTCTACGCCCAGCACTTTTGCAGCATTGATCGTAACCGTTCTTACTGCTCTCTCCTGTGCAAGTCCTTCACGCACTGCTTCTCCCACATGATGATACAGGGATTCTTCACTCAGAATCGGTGAATCAGTGATCATCGCCACATTCACCCCTCTGTCATCCAGCATTTTTACAGCTTCCACATCGATTTTTCTACGTTCTCCAGGGCTACGGTAAGTTGCAATCGGTCCGTAGCATATATCGCATCCGCTTTCCACGATTTCATCCAGATAATCGGTTGCTCCCCATGCATGTTCTAATGAGAAGTGTACGTTGTATTTTTTCGCAATCTCGATTGCTGTGAGCATATCATACTGTGTACAGTGGATCTTACATGGAATTTCTCCTTTTAAAGCCAGGCAAAGAGCTTCCATATCCGGATCATACTCCACTTCTTTATTCTGTTCTTTGTCTTCCATGTATTTCTTTGCTTTTGCAAAGGTATCATCCAGAACCTTAGCGATTCCCATTCTTGTCATCGGAAGTCTTCTCTGATCTCCGTATGTATTTTTCGGATTACCGCCAAGAGCAATCTTTACAGCACATGGAGATTTGATTGTCATATCAAACACATTGTTTCCATAAGTTTTAAGTGCAAACGGAAGTCCGCAAAATACATTTCCGCTTCCCGGAGTCAGAAGCATGGTTGTGATTCCGTGCTCATAAGCTACTTTAAATTCTCTTGCTTTTGGATTTGTTCCAAAACGTGCATCAACAGAAAGAGTAACCGGATTTGTCATCTCATTGGCATCGTCTACACCCGGATCCACATTGAAATCAAATAATCCGATGTGAGAATGTGCATCGATAAGTCCCGGAAGAACATAATATCCTTCTGCCTCAATGAGCTTATCTCCATCCTCTAAGCAGTCTTCACTGATATGTTCTGCTACTTCTTTGATCTTTGTTCCTTCGACGAGAATATCCCCCTGAAAGATGCCCTTATCCTCTGTCATTGTATACAAAATACCATTTTTGATTAATGTCTGCATTACGATAATACCACCTTTCCATTTATCATACAAAACTGTACGTGTGCCGCATAAGATTTTACAGGATGATCACTGTAAATTGTGATGTCCGCGTCTTTTCCAACTTCGATACTTCCGATCTGATCTGCAACACCAAGCATCTCGGCTGGCTGGATCGTCATCATTTTTACTACATCCTCGGCATCGATTCCTGCACGATATACTTCGATTGCACTCCAGATGAATACTTCTCTACCTTCAGAAGCACCTTTGCATGTGTTTGTAAATGCGATGCGGTTTCCGTTTTCTACCAGTTCTTTTAATCTGGAAAGGTCGATTTCATGTTTGGAAATCTGTGACAGATTGCTGAAATTACCAAAGATAATTCCAACTTTCTTTTCTTTCAGTTCTTCAATCGCATCGCCAAATTCAAATCCATCTACGATTGTAAGCTGGATATCTTCATCTTTCAGAAGCTCCATAAGACACTGAATCTCACCTGCAGTTTCTGCAGCGATGACAAATGGCATCTGATATTTCTTCAAAAGGTCATCTTTTCTGATTGCTTCTTTGAGCAAATGGAAAATTCCCATTCTTGTTTTCGGCATCTGGTTACTTGCACCATATACATCCTTAACGGTTGAGCATACGCTCCCCTTCATTGCTGCGTGCTCTTTTACAATACGGTTTGCCATATGATCCGGAGCTGTCTTACACACTGTAATCTGTCCTCCGATCACATTGCTGTGATCCGGTGAAAATCCAACAGATGTAATTCCTGATTTGTAGAATTCCTGTGCATTCACTTCATCTGGATCGATGGCATACTTCACGCTCAGATCCGGATTGATTACATTTGTAGTTTCTGCATTATCTCTGTAACGAGTCGGAATCCCCATAGCTCCGATAGAAGAATGTGGATCGATGAAACCAGGGAAAACTTGTTTTCCGGTTGCATCGATAATTTCTGCATCTGCTTCGCAGATATTCTTTTCGATTTTCTTAATCTTTTTCCCCTCGATTAAGATATCATAGTTTTCGAGCACTTCACCCGTTCCGGTATGAATGGTTCCATTTTTAATTACATACATAATCATTTCTCCATTTACTTTTATTTTTTACCTTAAAGTGCCATAGAGGTTTTGCAACCTCTATGACATTTTTGTTTAATTTATATCTCTAAAAGACATGCTATTTTTCAATATAAACCTTTGAGAAATCAACCTGACCAACTGTAGAAACGAAGTAGTTCTTCACATATTTCTTAACAAATGTAGGTGCTTCTTCAACATAGGTAGGTTCGATCAATCCTGACTTAACAACCAGTTCTTCTGCCTGCAAATAAAGCTCTGCCTTCTTCTGGTCATCAACTTCAAATTTTGCTTCATTCAGAAGTTCCTGATATTTCTTAGGATCTTCTCCAGACCATCCTGTCTTTTCTGCGTTGAAATATCCATTATCCGGATCGAATAACTGAAGAAGAGCACTTGGTTCATTGTAGTATGGTCCCCAGCCGCCTGTTGCGATATCGTAATCACCGGCGTCAATCTTATCCCACATGATGTTCCATTCCATCATATCGATTTCGATATTGATTCCAAGAACGCTTTCCCACTGCTGTTTCATCCATTCAGCAATCTTTTTAGATACTTCAGATGTACCACGGCTTGCATAACGGATTGTCACTTTTGACGGGTCTGGATCTTTACCAAGTTCTTTTAACCCTTCAATAAGTAAAGCTTTCGGATCTTTGATTTCATCCTGAAGTTCCTGAACGAAATGGTTCTTTCCGCCAACTAATTCTGTGTATGTTTTTTCCCCAACCTGAATGGTATCTGGCATCATAGAATAAATCGGAACACCTTTTCCATTACGAAGAGTATCGATCATTTCCTGACGGTCATAAGCTACTGATAAAGCCTGTCTGATCTTTTCATTGCACAGATATTCGTTTGCTGCATTCAGCATGAAGAATTCCGGTGCACTATCCGGAACCTGATAAGATTCAGATTCTCCCTGTTCTTCGATAGTCTTTCCCCAGTTTGCATCCGTTGTACCGATCACATCCAGTTCACCGTTGATATAAGACTGAACTGCAGTACCTGATTCCTGAATGATCTTGCTATTGATCTTGTCAAGCTTCACATCGTCGGCTCCCCAGTACTGATCATTTCTTACCAATACCATCTCTGTATTCTGACTCCAGCTTTCAATCTTGAAAGGTCCGTTAAATACAGTCTTTGTTTCTGATGTTGCATAGTCGCTTCCGAGTTTTTCATACATTGCTTTGTTTACCGGATAAGCTGATGAGGAAACCAGTTCCAGGAAGTAAGATGCCGGGTGGATAATTTTGATTTCCAGTGTATCTTCATCAATGGCATGTACACCGATTTCTTCCGGTTTCTTTCCCTGATCGTAAAGAGCTTCTGAGAAGTTCTCGATAATTCCATCAAACAGCCATGCATTTGTTGCTGCAACGGATGGAGTTGCCATCTTCTGGAAAGTAAATTCAAAGTCATTTGCAGTTACTTTCGTTCCATCGCTCCACTTCGCATCTTTGTTCATGTGGAAAGTATAAGTAAGTCCATCTTCACTGATATCCCAGCTCTCTGCTGCAGCAGGCACGATTTTATAGGTATTTCCTTCCTGAGTTACTCTTTTAACGAGTGGATCCAATACCATGTTAAATGCTGAGTTATCCGGGCCAGTTGTGTTGATCAGCGGGTTCAGTCCGACAACCACACTGTTGTTGGAGATATTCAGAACCTGTTCTGTTTTTCCGTCAGAACTAGCTTTTTTGTCATCTCCGCCACATCCGGCAAGACAGCTGACTGCCATTGCTACTGCGAGTCCCATCGCTAATGTTTTTCTTTTTTTCATAGTCTTCCTCCTTTATATCCAGCAAGATTACTCTTGCGGGTGATCTTCCATCAACTCTTTTGCTCTATGACAAGCTACAAAGTGTTCCGGTTTGAGTTCTTCAAGCTGCGGTGTCTCCTGATGACATTTTTCTGTTGCATATCTGCATCTCGTCACAAATCTGCATCCAGGTTTTGGATTAACCGGGCTTGGGATCTCTCCCTCGAGTCGAATTCTCTTCTTCTGTTCTTCTGTGTCCGGATCCGGGATCGGAATCGCTGCCATCAACGCTTTTGTATATGGATGAAGTGGATTCTGATATAATTCATCACTCTCTGCAAATTCAACCATATTTCCCAGATACATTACACCGACACGGTCTGAAATATGTTTTACCATAGACAGGTCATGTGCGATAAAGAGATAGGTCAGGTTTTTCTTCTGCTGAAGTTCGATCAGCAGGTTGACAACCTGTGCCTGAATGGAAACGTCAAGAGCTGAAATCGGCTCATCGCAAACGATGAATTCTGGTTCGATAGCAAGTGCTCTTGCGATTCCAATACGCTGTCTTTGTCCGCCTGAGAATTCATGAGGGAAACGAAGCGCATGTTCTCGGTTAAGTCCGACCAGTTCCAGTAATTCATAAATCTTTTCCTGGCGTTCTTTTCCGGTATAAAGCTTGTGAATGTCAATTCCTTCCCCGATGATGTCACCGACTGTCATTCTCGGATTCAGTGAAGAATATGGATCCTGGAAAATAATCTGAGCTCTCTTTGTAAACTCTTTCTTTTCATTTTTATTCAGTTTATTAATATCAACTCCGTCAAAAAGAACTTCACCGCCTGTAGCCTTGTAAAGCCCCATAACTGTCTTTCCACAGGTTGTTTTACCACAGCCGGATTCTCCTACGATTCCAAGAGTCTCACCTTTATAGATCTTAAAGTTTACCCCATCCACTGCCTTCAGTGTCTGGTTTCTTCCAACCTGAAAATATTTCTTCAGGTCTTTCACTTCGATCAGTACTTCTTTTTTATCCATGGTTACTGTCTCCTCCTTATCATATTCTCAGGAAGATTGCTCACATCCGCTCTTGGATCATGAAGCCAGCAGTTGCATTCCTGTGTATCACTGAATTTTGTAAGCTCCGGATATTTCTTTCTGCAGATATTCATTCCATACTCACAACGCGGAGCAAAAGAACATCCAACCGGCGGATTGATAAGATCCGGCGGCGTTCCTTTTAAGGAATATAATGTTTCTTTGTTTGTAGAATGAATCTTCGGAACGGAATCCAGAAGAGCTCTCGTATAAGGATGTGTAGACTGATAGAAAATCTCTCGTACATCACCACGTTCTACAATTTTTCCTGCATACATCACCTGAATCTTATCTGCAACACTCGCTACAACACCTAAGTCATGGGTTACGAGGATCATCGCCATATCCAGTTCTTTTTGCAGTTCTCCGATCAGTTCCATAATCTGTGCCTGAATGGTTACGTCCAGAGCAGTTGTCGGCTCATCCGCAATCAGGATCTCCGGTTTACATGCAAGTGCGATTGCGATCATCGCTCTCTGTCTCATACCGCCTGAAAATTCAAACGGATACTGTTTCATTCGTTTTTCTGCATTTGGTATTTTAACCAGCTGCAGCATTTCTAAAGCTTCTTTATATGCTTCTTCTTTAGAAATCTGTCTATGGATCAGAATACTTTCTGCAATCTGATCTCCGATCTTCATGGTCGGATTCAGTGAAGTCATTGGATCCTGGAAAATCATTGAAATCTTGCTTCCTCGAATGGAAACCATTTCATTTTCTGACTTTTTCAGAAGATCTTCCCCGTGGAACAATACTTCAGAGTTTTCACCTATTATTGTGTTCGATTCTGGAAGCAATCGCATGATTGCTTTTGAAGATACTGTCTTACCACAGCCAGACTCTCCTACAATCGCAAGAGTTTCTCCTTTATGCAGATTAAAATCAATTCCTCTTACTGCATGTGAGATTCCGGCATAGGTCTTGAAAGATACCTCCAGGTTTTTCACTTCCAGTATTTTTTCTTTCATCTTGTAGTTCCCCCTTTTATTTTCTCAGCTTCGGATCCAATGCATCTGAAAGTCCATCACCGATCAGATGGAAAGTCAGCATTGTAAGTACGATCATCAGACATGGGAAGAACAATTCATGTGGGTAAAACATAAGCTGCTGCTGTCCTGCTGATGCAAGTGCTCCCCAGCTGGTTTCCGGTGGTCTTACTCCAAGTCCGATATAACTTAAGAAAGCCTCACTGAAAATAAATCCCGGAACTGACATCGTGATATCAACCATAATAATTCCAAGTGTATTCGGAAGAAGATGTTTGACAATAATACGTCCGGTTGATGCACCAAGTGCTGTTGCTGCCTGCACATAATCCTGTTCCTTGATCTGAAGGATCTGTCCTCTTACCATACGCGCGGTTCCTACCCACGCGGTAAGGCTCATTGCAAAAACAAGGGAGAACATACTTCTTCCAAGTACCATGGATAAAATTACTACAATGATCAGATATGGCAGGTTTCCGATAAATTCGCAGATACGCATGATGATGTCATCTACCAGTCCGCCTTTTAATCCTGCCAGCGCTCCAAGAAGTGCTCCGATCACAAACATTACCAATGTACAACATAAACCAATATAAATTGAAATACGTCCACCTACACAGACACGGGTAAAGAGATCTCTTCCCATATCATCTGTACCAAACCAGTGTGCACTGCTTGGTCCCTGATTCTTGATCGACGCATCGATCAGCTGATAATCCTGTCCTGTGACCATTGGTCCGATAAACAGGAGCACTACGATCAGGCCTAATAATATAAGACCAAATATTGCAAGTTTGTTTTCCCTGAATCTTCTCCAGACATCCGCCCAATAGGTCAGGGATTTCTCTCCGATATCTTCACCAGATAATCCTTCCGTCCCAACACGTTTAAAATCATCTGATTCATTCCATTCTTCTGTCATTACTACCTCTTTTGTACTCATCAGAAGCCCTCCTATTTCTTACCTTTTGCAACTCGGATTCTCGGATCGACGATTCCATACAGAATGTCTACTACAATCAGCGAGCCAACGAACAAAATAGCAAAGAAAATTGTAAGACCGATTACCATCGTATAATCATTATCCGAAACTGCTTTTACATAGTAGAATCCAAGTCCCGGAATCGCAAACATACGTTCAAGGATGAATGATCCTGCAAAAATTCCTGCCAGAGAAGGTCCGATCATAGTAATGATAGGAAGCATTGCATTTCTCAAAACATGTTTCCGTACAACTCTCTTCTTTGTACATCCCTTTGCTTTTGCTGTAATAATATAATCTTCTCCGATAACAGATAAGGTACTGCTTCTCATATATTTTGTATAAGATGCGATACCGCCGATCGCATATGCGGCAACCGGAAGAATATAATGTTTCATTTGTCCCCAGCCGAATACCGGCACCAGTTTCCACTTAAATGCCAGAAAATACTGCAATACAGATGCAAATACGAAACTAGGAACACAAATAGCTAATACAACGAGTACCCTTATGACATGATCCACCGGTTTTCCCCTGTTAAGAGCCGCTACCATTCCAAGACATATACCAATCGTTGTCTGGAAGAGTAGTCCCAACAAACCTATCTTCGCTGATACCAGCGTATTGTTTTTAATAATGTCATTTGCTGACTGACCGGTATAAATAATAGATTCTCCGAAGTCTCCTGTTGTAAGAAGATTCTTCATATAAGTTGTATACCGTTTTACTACCGGCTGATCGAGTCCGTATTTCTCACGGATAATCTGCTGTGCCTGTTCAGGCATCTGACCAACCTTCGCAGCGATCGGATCTCCGGGAGCACCTGCTACCAAGAAAAATGTCGCTGTCGTAATCAAGAACAATGTCAAAACAGCATATGCCAGCCTTTTCCCAATAAATTTAACCATACCTTCAGTTCCTTTCTCCTTTTTTCTTTTGATTTTCATACAGAACATGCGGGACAACCATGTAGTGTAATTCTATCTCTTTACAGATATCTTCGACTGTCCCTTTATGAAACAGATCCAAAATTCTCTGATGATTGATGTGGACCACATCAAATGGTACCAGAGTTTTTGTATCCATCGTATAATATGCCGCCGTATTCCCTCCTTCCAGTATTTTCCAGATTCTATGAAGTTTTTCACTGTGTGCGGTCTTCACAATACATTCATGGAACTGTTCATCGAATTTTATAACATCATACAGATTTTTCTGATTGGCCGCTTTCTCCATGGAAAGGACAAGCTTCTGCATCTCTTCATCCTGTTCTTTGCTGATCTCTCCCCCGCACATCTGCACTGCCAGTTTCTCAAGCGTAGACTGGATCAGGTATGTTTCCTGCATCTCTTCATAAGTCATCGTCTTTACTACGCAGCCTTTCTGCGCTTCATATACAACCAACCCTTCTTCTTCAATCTGCCTGAGAGCTTCTCTTAAGGGACCTCTGCTGACTTTCAGCTCTTCTGCTACTTTTGCCTCTATAATTCGTTCTCCCGGTTTGATCTCTCCTGATAAAATCTTATGTCTTAAAATTTCAACTACTTGCTCTCTTAATGTTTTACGTATTATCATTTTGTCTTCCTTTTCACAATTTTTTAGAGTTCATAGGCTTATTTAATAATGTTACTACGATAAGTCTACATCATTTTGTGCAGAATGTCAAATGTAAACATTTGTTATTCTGCATTTTCTTCTATAAAAAACAAAAATCTTGCAAGAATGTTAAATATTTCTCACAAGATTTTTGTTTTTTTATAATATCTTTCACTTATTTCAGTACCAGTTTTGCTGCTCCGCAGATTCCTGCATCATTTGCAAGTTCTGCGAGTGCAAATTCTGTATCTTTGTCTGCAAAGAATGCCATTTCTTTAAATGGACCTTTGATGTAATCCAGCAGAACCTCTCCGGCTTTTGATACCCCTCCGCCGATTACGATAACCGCCGGATCACAGGCAGCTGCAAGGTTCGCCAGCGCATGTCCCAGATACTTTCCAAATTCAGTTGCGATTTCGATTGCAACTTCGTCTCCGGCTTTCACTGCATCAAACACTTCTTTCGCAGACATCTCTGCCACATTTCTGAGGGTACTTGGTTTCTCATCTTTTGCAAGACGCATATTGGCAAGTCTTGTGATTCCTGTTGCAGAAGCATACTGTTCCAGACAGCCTTTCTTTCCACATCCACAGGTTTCTGTCTCCTGGTAGTTTACACACAAATGACCGATCTCTCCGCCAGCACCGTGTGCCCCTACAAGGCACTTTCCATCCACGATGATTCCACCGCCAACACCGGTTCCAAGGGTAACCATAATAACATTCTTGTGGCCTTTTCCGCCACCTTTCCACATCTCACCAAGCGCAGCTACATTTGCATCATTCCCCGGAATCACTTTCATTCCGTCAAGAAGCTCTTCCAGTTCACGTGTCACTTCTTTGTATCCCCATCCGAGATTTGCTGTATTCTGAACAATTCCATCCTCGGTTACCGGTGCCGGAAGCCCCATTCCAAGTCCGATGATCTGTTCCTTCACCAGTTTCTTTTCTGCCATCTTTGCTTTCACTGCCTGCGCAATATCCGGGAGGATTGCTTCTCCCTGGTTCTCAGTACGTGTCTTGATCTCCCATTTGTCAAGAAGCTCTCCGTCTTCCTGAAAAAGTCCCATCTTTACTGTCGTTCCGCCTATATCGATACCAAAACAATATTTCATCTGTCTCCTGCTCCTTACATATTCTTTTTTAGATTTTCTTGTACTCGGCGGTACAGCTCCTGCGCTGCGTTATAGCCCATTTGTTTCTGTCTGTGGTTGACTGCCGCTGATTCTACGATAATGGCAACATTACGTCCCGGGCGGATTGGAATACTGTGACATACAACCTTATTACCAAGAAATTCTGTATACTCCTCAGTAAGTCCAAGCCTGTCGTACTCGCGATCCTTGTTCCAGTCCTCAAGCGTAATGACGAGATCAATATTTTGTGTCTCTCTTACACTCTGCACACCAAACAGCGTCTTTACGTCAATGATACCAATTCCGCGAAGTTCAATAAAATGGCGGGTAATATCCGGTGCTGTACCAACAAGAGTATCATCACTGACCTTCCGGATCTCCACCACGTCATCTGTTACCAGACGATGACCTCGCTTGATCAGCTCCAGTGCCGCCTCACTTTTACCGATACCGCTGTCTCCCATGATCAGAACACCGACTCCATAACAGTCCACCAGTACCCCGTGAATTGAAATACACGGTGCCAGTTCCACTTTCATCCAGCGGATCAGTTCTGCTGAAAAGGAAGAAGTCTGTTTATCCGTAATAAATACCGGAATATTGTTCTTCACTGCTTTCTCCAGAAATTCCGGATCCGGCTGCAGATTTCTGCAGAAAATAAAGCATGGAATCCCATACTCAAGCAGTGTATCATATATTTTCATCTTATGCTCATATTCCAGTGTCTGCAGATAAGTGTACTCTACATATCCGATAAGCTGAATCCGTTCGCAATCAAAATGATCAAAAAATCCGGCGAGCTGAAGTGCCGGACGGTTAATATCCGGAATTTTTACTTCCCGCTGTGTCATATCGACATCCGGAGTAAGATTTCTAAGTTCCATCTTCTCTACGATTTTTGTTAATGTAACTCCCATAGTCCTGTCTCCTTTTATTGTTCTTCCATCAGAGTAGCTTCTGTATCTTCCTTTTCGCTTCCCCTGAAAAAATTATACACGTTTTTTGCCGATTTTTCATCCATTGATGGAATTTTTTTCAAATCTTCCACCTCTGCATTCTTAATCTCATCCAGGCTGGCAAATGTCCGCATCAGTGCTTTCCTTCTCGCAGGTCCGATTCCCGGAATATCATCCAGGATCGAATGCACTTGTCCCTGACTACGCAGTTTCCGGTGAAATTCTATAGCAAATCTGTGCGCCTCATCCTGCACTCTTGTGATCAGTCGAAACCCTTCGGAATTGTGGTCGATCGGAATCTCGATATTCTGATAGTAGAGTCCTCTCGTCCGATGATGGTCATCTTTGACCATACCGCATACCGGAATGGATATATGAAGTTCATCCAGTACTTCCAGTGCTATATTAACCTGTCCTTTTCCACCATCCATCATGATCAGATCCGGAAAAACATTAAAACTTCCCAGCTCTTTCCCGCTTTTCTGTTCCTCCAGACCATGTCGGAATCTTCTGGTGAGGACCTCACGCATACTTGCATAATCATCTGCCCCCTGCACACCCTTGATGTGGAACTTACGATAATCGTTTCGTTTCGGTTTGCCCCTCTCATAAACGATCATCGACCCTACCGAGGCAAATCCATTGGTATTGGAAATATCATACGCCTCCATACGCACCAGGTTATTAAGACCAAGCAACTTTTCTATTTCTTTTACTGCACCGATCGTTCTTCCTTCTTCACGCTTGATACGCTCCTTATCTTTTTCCAGTACCATCTTTGCATTTTTCGCCGCAAGCTCAACAAGCTTTTCTTTTTCCCCTTTTTTCGGGATACGGAAATGAACCTTATGCCCACGTTTTTCTCCAAGCCATGCTTCCAGGATCTCCCGCTCTTCCGGTTCCACCGGAAGCATCAGTTCGCCCGGAATATATGGCGTTCCGGCATAAAACTGCTTGATAAAGCTGGAGAGGATCTCTGCATTTTCATCTCCCTGGGCAATCCGCAGATAAAAATGATCTCTGCCGATCAGACGACCATTGCGGATAAAGAATACCTGTACCACCGCATCCTCATGCTCTCTTGCAAGAGCCACAATATCCCGGTCCTCGCCCCCTGTATCGGTAATCTTCTGCTTCTGTGCAATCTGCTTCACGCTGTGCAGAAGCTCCCGGTATTCAATTGCTTTCTCAAATTCCAGATCATCCGATGCCTCCTGCATCTTTTTCTCCAGATCCTTTAAGATTTTATCATAATTTCCTCCCAGGAATTTGAGTACTTCATCAACCGACTCTCTGTATTTTTCCTGCGAAATATACCCCTGACACGGTGCATCGCACTGCTTGATATGATGATAGAGACAGCATCTTTCTTTCCCGATATCGCGCGGAAGGATGCGGTTACAGCTACGCAGACGGTAAAGCTTCCGGATCAGTTCGATCGTATCTTTTACCGCCGTCACACTGGTATAAGGGCCGAAATACTTTGACTTGTCCTTCTTCATCTGCCTTGCCATCATAATCCTTGGATATGCTTCGCCGGTTGTCACTTTGATAAATGGATAACTCTTATCATCCATCAGCATCGTATTGTACTTTGGCCGGTGTTCCTTGATCAGATTGCATTCCAGAACCAGTGCTTCCAGTTCCGAATCCGTCACGATATACTCAAACCGGGTGATATGCGTCACCATCTGGTCTATCTTGGCCCCCCTGTTCCTGCTCGGCTGAAAATACTGTCTGACACGGTTCTTCAGGCTGATCGCCTTTCCAACATAAATGATCTCGTCCTTTTCCCCATGCATCAGATAGACTCCCGGTTTCCCAGGAAGTTTTTTAAGTTCGTCTTCTATAATAAATGTCTGATTTTCCATAGTCACATTATACCTTGCTTCCTGCAGACAATACAAGTCATTCTTTCAAAAGAATCTACAGAAAAAAGAGGCTTCAGAACCTATTGTTCTGAAACCTCTGCATCTTCTGTTATTTTAGACTAGTCACGCTTCTGCGGAAGGATGAATCCGTCTTCATCTCTTTCTGCTTTCTTCTGCGTTTCTTTCTCTTCCTGCTGTGCTGCTTCGGTATCTGCCTCTTTCTTCGGCATCTCGATCGTCTGCTCTTTTACAGGATTCTCTTCTTTCTTTTCTTCCGGTTCCGGAATTCCTTCACATCTGCGGTAAATCTTCATGAATTCTTTTCCGGTGATCGTCTCTTTCTCAATCAGGAATCCAGCGATCTGATCCATCGTTTCACGATGCTCGGAAAGCATTCTCTTCGCTTCTGCATATGCTCCCTTCAGCATCTTCATAACTTCCTGATCGATTTCTGCCGCGGTTGCCTCTCCGCAGTTCATAACAGCTCTTCCGTCCAGATAACGGTTCTGGATAGATTCCAGTCCGATAAGTCCGAATTTTTCAGACATACCATACTGTGTTACCATCGCTCTTGCGATCTTGGTTGCCTGCTCAATATCGTTCGATGCTCCGGTTGTAACTGTGTCAAACACCAGTTCCTCTGCTGCACGTCCTGCAAGGGCTGTCACCAGCATTGCTTCCAGCTCAGCCTTGGTATTCAGGAACTTCTCTTCCTCCGGTGTCTGCATCACATAACCGAGTGCACCCATGGTTCTCGGAACGATTGTAATCTTCTGTACCGGTTCTGCGTCCTTCTGAAGGGCAGTTACCAGTGCATGACCGACTTCATGGTATGATACGATACGGCGTTCTTTCTGACTCATGATACGGTCTTTCTTCTCTTTACCCACAAGAACGACCTCAACAGCCTCAAAAAGGTCTGCCTGGGATACAACATTTCTTCCTTTTTTTACTGCATTGATCGCAGCCTCGTTGATCATATTGGCAAGATCAGAACCGACTGCCCCGGAAGTTGCAAGTGCAATCTCTTCCAAATTGACTGTCTCATCCATCTTAACATCTTTGGCATGTACTTTCAGGACATCAATACGTCCCTTGAGATCTGGCTTATCTACGATGATACGCCTGTCAAATCTTCCCGGACGGAGAAGCGCCGGATCCAGGATCTCCGGACGGTTCGTTGCCGCAAGAAGCAGAAGACCTTTATTACTGTCAAATCCATCCATCTCTGCAAGGAGCTGATTCAGTGTCTGTTCTCTTTCATCATTGCCACCAAGCTGTGAATCTCTGCTTTTTCCGATTGCATCGATCTCATCGATAAAAATAATACACGGCGCCATCTGCTGTGCCTGCTTAAAGAGGTCACGTACTCTTGACGCTCCGACACCGACATACATCTCAACAAATGCAGAACCTGAAAGAGAGAAGAACGGTACTTTTGCTTCTCCGGCAACTGCTTTTGCAAGAAGTGTCTTACCGGTTCCGGGAGGGCCTACAAGAAGTGCTCCCTTCGGAAGCTTCGCTCCGATTCCGGTGTATTTGCCAGGGTTATGCAGGAAATCGACTACTTCCTGCAGGGATTCTTTTGCTTCATCCTGACCGGCTACATCCTTAAATGTGACTCCGGTAGATTTTTCCACATACATCTTGGCATTGCTCTTGCCAACGCCCATCATGCCGCCACCCTTTGTCATACGGCGCATCAGCATCACGCCCAGACCGATCATGATCACAAGCGGAACAATGTTGACCAGAAGATTCATCACCATATAAGATGTAGAATCCGGTATCTTCTGTTCATACTCAACACCTGCTTTATACAGTCTGTCCGAAAGGGTATCATCCTTCACAATACCGGTATAATACTGCTTCCTTGTCACATTACTGAACAGACCTGTACTGTCATCGCTGCTGTCCTTACTGCTGCTGTCGTTGTTATCTGCTACAGAACCTTCGACCACATCGCTCTCAGAAGCGCCTTTTTTCTTGCTGTTCTTCATCTCAGCTTCTGTCTTCGCTGTGATCACAATCTTGTCATCCTCGATCACAACTTTCTTAACTTCCCCGGAATCTACCATGTTCAGGAACTGATCATAGGTAATCTCCCGGGCATCTGTGTCTTCCCGGAACTGATACAGCGCAAATACGATAAACGAGATCAGCATAACGGTAAATAATATAATATTCCATCTTTGGCGGTTATTTTTATTATTCGGGTTATTATTTCCCGGAAGGTTTTGCTTATTTCTATTATTCTGGTTATCCATACCTACCTCCTAAGTGTCGTCCTCTCTATTATAAGTAGGCGTTTTTTAGAAATCAATGAAAAATTTATGAAAAGATTGTAAAAAAGTCATATTTTATAGTATACTAGGTTTGAATTGCTTCTATGAAAGTAAAATTATGGACAAAAAGGATGGAACTTTATGAAAATTGGGTTTGATAATGAAAAATACCTGCAAATGCAGTCTTCTCACATTCGTGAGCGAATCAATCAGTTTGACAACAAACTGTATCTCGAATTCGGTGGAAAGCTTTTCGATGACTATCATGCTTCCCGCGTGCTTCCGGGATTTCAGCCGGACAGCAAATTACATTTACTAAAAGAATTATCGGATACCGCAGAGATTGTGATCGTTATCAGTGCAGCCGATATTGAAGCCAACAAAATCCGCGGTGACCTCGGGATCACTTATGACACTGACGTTCTCCGCCTGAAAGACGAATTTGAAGCCAATGGTCTCTTTGTCGGAAGTGTTGTTATCACACAGTACTCCGGACAGAACAGTGCCGATCTTTTCAAAGGACGTCTGGAAAAGCTTGGCATTAAAGTTTATATCCATTATGTAATAGAAGGTTATCCTTCCAACATCCCGCTGATCGTAAGTGACGAAGGATACGGAAGGAACGAATATATTGAGACAAGCAGACCTCTGGTTGTCATCACCGCACCTGGACCTGGAAGTGGAAAGATGGCTACCTGCCTTTCCCAACTCTATCATGAGCACAAGCGCGGAGTCCGTGCAGGATATGCCAAATTCGAAACCTTCCCGATCTGGAATATCCCGTTAAAGCATCCGGTCAACTTAGCATATGAAGCAGCTACTGCTGACCTTAACGATGTAAATATGATCGACCCGTTCCATCTGGAAGCTTACGGTGTTACTACCGTCAACTACAACCGTGACGTAGAGATCTTCCCTGTACTGAGTGCAATTTTTGAGCGCATTTACGGAGAAAATCCATACAAATCACCAACAGACATGGGTGTTAACATGGCTGGTAACTGCATCTGTGACGATGAAGTCTGCAAAGAAGCTTCCCGTCAGGAGATCATTCGCCGCTACTACCGCACCATGGACCGTTTCCTTTCCGGTGAATGCCCGAAGGAAGAGACTTATAAGGTCGAGCTTCTGATGAATCAGGCAGGAGTTACCGTACATGACCGTAAGGTTGTTGATGCCGCTCTTGCACGCGCTGAAGAAACCGGTGCACCGGCTGCCGCTCTGGAGCTTCCGGACGGACGCATCGTAACAGGAAAAACCTCTGATCTGCTTGGCGCATCTGCTGCCCTGATCCTGAACGCCTTAAAAGAACTCGCCGGAATCGATCATGATATGCACCTGATCTCACCGACTGCCCTGGAACCGATCCAGAAAGTTAAAACCGAATTCCTTGGAAGCAAAAACCCAAGACTTCACATCGATGAAGCTCTGATTGCACTTTCTATCAGTGCCTCTTCCAATCCGGTTGCTGAACAGGCACTCAGACAAGTCCCGAATTTAAAAGGCTGCCAGGCTCATGTATCCGTTATGCTTGCGAATGTAGATATCCGTCTGTTCCAGAAGTTATCCATCCAGGTTACATCTGAACCGAGATACGAGAAAAAACCGATCTATCAGTAGACAAATATTATATTTTTGATTTTTATACACCCATTTCAAAAAAAATTGTTGTATTTTTTTCTGGAATGGGTGTATACTTTTAAAGTATTTTATAGGGGAATTGATTTCAAGGGGAAATCAAAGTAGCGAGGGAGCCACATAAATTTGTTTTTATGGGGTTTTTTTCTATTTTTATCCGTCAGAAGGTTATATCGGACTTTTCTGATGAATAGAAATCGCATTCTATCTTATTTTTTACAGAACACAATGAGTAGTAGACAAAAAAAATACCATAAGGAGGGAACTGGAACTATGGCAGTTAAGTATGTATTTGTTACCGGAGGCGTTGTCTCAGGTCTTGGAAAAGGAATCACAGCAGCTTCTCTTGGGCGTCTGCTCAAGGCACGCGGGTACACAGTTACAATGCAGAAATTTGATCCGTACATCAACATTGACCCGGGTACAATGAATCCGGTACAACACGGTGAAGTTTTTGTAACAGACGATGGAGCTGAGACAGACCTTGACCTTGGACATTATGAAAGATTTATCGATGAAAGTCTTACCAAGAACTCGAATGTAACGACAGGAAAGATTTACTGGTCCGTTCTTCAGAAAGAACGTCGTGGAGATTTTGGTGGAGGAACCGTACAGGTCATCCCGCATATCACGAATGAGATCAAGAGCCGTTTCTATCGTAACCCTGCAGCTACAGATACCGAGATTGCGATCATCGAAGTCGGTGGAACCGTCGGAGACATCGAAAGCCAGCCTTTCCTGGAATCTATCCGCCAGTTCCAACATGATATGGGACATGACAATGTTGCGCTGATCCACGTCACACTGATCCCATATCTGCATGCTTCCCAGGAGATGAAGACTAAACCGACTCAGGCAAGCGTAAAAGAATTACAGGGAATGGGAATCCAGCCGGATATTCTGGTCTGCCGTTCTGAGCATCCACTGGATCAGGGAATCAAAGACAAGATCGCTCTCTTCTGTAACGTGCCATCTGATCACGTTCTTCAGAACCTGGATGTGGAATACCTTTACGAAGCACCACTCGCCATGGAAGAAGAACATCTCGCTTCCGTTGTATGCGAATGCCTGAAGCTTGACTGTCCGGAACCGGATCTGAAAGACTGGAAAGAGATGGTCGAATGCCTGAAGCATCCGACACAGGATGTAACAGTCGCCCTGGTCGGCAAATATATCCAGCTCCATGACGCATATATCAGTGTTGTTGAAGCATTAAAACATGGCGGTATCTACAGCCACACAACCGTAAATATCAAATGGATTGACTCTGAAACTGTCACACCGGAAAATGTCGATGAACTTCTCGGTGATGTAAGTGGTATCCTCGTGCCTGGTGGATTCGGTGACCGTGGTATCGAAGGTAAGATCGAAGCCATCAAATATGCAAGAACACATAAGGTTCCGTTCCTCGGACTCTGCCTTGGAATGCAGCTTGCCATCGTAGAATTTGCAAGAGACGTTGTCGGATATCATGATGCACACAGCGTAGAACTGAATCCAAACACTACACATCCGGTCATCCACATCATGCCTGACCAGATCGGTATTGAAGACATCGGTGGAACCCTTCGTCTTGGTTCTTATCCTTGTGTTCTTAACAAAGAATCGAAAGCTTATAAATTATATGGAAAAGAAGAAATCCACGAACGTCATCGTCATCGTTATGAAGTCAACAATGACTATCGTGATGCTCTTACCCAAAATGGTATGCTCTTATCCGGACTTTCTCCGGACGGCAGAATCGTAGAGATGGTGGAAATTCCGGAACATCCTTGGTTCATCGGAACACAGGCACATCCGGAACTCAAATCCCGTCCGAACAAACCACATCCGCTGTTTAAGGGATTTGTGGAAGCTTCTCTGGAATATAGTAAAGAGAAGTAATAAAGTGAAATTATATCGTTTCTAAGTAAAAGAAACTCCAGAATCAGCAGTATAAAATTGATTCTGGAGTTTTTCTTTATTCATTCTTTTTTAACAATTTTAGAATTCCGTATATACATATGATTGATAAGATCGGTCCAAACCATTTCAATATGAAAAGAAATGTGTTTTGAATGGAAAATATCCATTCACTATTTGCTACCAAAATACCATTTCCTGTTATAATTTGAAACTGGATCCAGGTATCTAATGCGGTATAGCCATAATATACAATTAACATAATGCCTAACGGAATCGAAATCAATAATATAATATTTCTTCTTTTCATACCATGATTACCTCCCTCCACCATCCATTTGTATTACTTTAATTATATATTATTTTCAGTTTTTTTCAAGTATTTTTTTATATTTACAGTCTTTTTATGTTTCTGCACAATAAGAAAGAATGCGCCGAGGCACGTTCTCGCGCCGAGCGCGTTGCTGAGCGCCAGTGGCGCTCGTTAAGCAACGACCGAAGCAGAGCGTAGACCGCTTGCGACATTCTTCATCTTCGTGCGAGTGCGCATCTCCGGCACACAGTGCCTTTTGTTTCATAGGAAGTTCCTTCGGAATCTCCTATGAAATAAAAAACTGCCGCCAGTTACGGCGGCAGCAAAACATTCTTCTATTATCTGTAATTAATTTTCATCAGCAATCTCAATCAGCTTATCCAGCAGTTCCGAATAACTATATCCGTAATCTTCCATCAGCTGCGGATACATGGAGATACTTGTAAATCCCGGAAGGGTATTGATCTCATTCAGGTAAACGTGATTGGTCTTCTTATCCAGGAAGAAATCCACACGGCTCAGTCCATGTCCGTCAATTGCCTTAAAGGCACGAACAGCATACTTACGGATCTGTTCCTGAATCTCTTCATCTACTTTTGCAGGGATACATGTCTTACTCTCTGCATCTTCGTATTTGGATTCAAAGGTATAGAATTCACCATGAGGCATGATCTGTCCGACTCTGGATACGATGATGTCATCATTTCCAAGAACGGCTGTCTCAAGCTCGATACAGTCTACACATTCTTCTACAACGATGTGTGTATCATACTTCGCAGCTTCTTCCAGCTTTGCCATCAGATCTTCCTCTTTATCGCAGCGGTAACATCCAACACTGGATCCGGAACGGCTTGCCTTGATAAAGCACGGCATTCCAAGTTCTTTCATAATAGAAGCTTCGACTTCTTTTGTCTCTTCCATGTTTTTTTCCACTACAACCAGCTTTCCATCATTGCGCTTCTTTACATATACAGATTTGACCTGTGGGATTCCTGCACTTTCAAATACTTTCTTTGCAAAAATCTTATCCATACATGCACTGGATGCAAATACACGGCATCCTACATACGGAAGCTGTGCCAGTTCAAATAATCCCTGGATAGTTCCATCTTCTCCGTAAAGTCCGTGAAGTACCGGGAATGCAACATCCTGACTTCTCAGAAGATTGAATACACCTTCTACCACTTCTGCTCCGTCAAGCCAGGTATCTTTTGACAGGTCATTATCTTCCTGCTTTAAGATGTACCATTTCCCATCTTTTGCAATGCCGACAAGTGTAATCTCATATTTATCTTTATCCAGATGCTTCATCACTGAATTACAGGAAATTCGTGAAATTGAATGCTCACTGGACTGTCCGCCACAAACAACAAGTAACTTTTTCTTCATATCAGTTTCCCTCTGTTTCTTATCATATACTCTTCTCCGGTTCTCTCCGGATACTACTTAGAATAATTTACCACGTCCGCCATGCATTTACAATAAAAGTTTGGAATTTCAATAAATTTTTAAGCATTTTCCAGGCTTTCCACAAATGCAAACAGCTCTTCCATCGATCCCTGGTAATCGCTTTCGATTGGAAGATCCTTTTTATTTTCCTTCGTATCTGTAACAAGGAATGTCTTTACGCCGAGTTTCCGAATTGCAAGATCCTCTTCCACGTCATTTCCTACCATCAGACACTCTTCCGGTCTAAGATGAAACTGTTCAAGAATTGTTCGGTAATAGTCCACATTTGGCTTGCAGTAACAATTATCCTCATAAGTTGTGATCAGCTCAAAATCCTCTGCATCCAGTCCCGCCCATTTGATCCGGTTCATCGTTGCCACCTTTGGAAATACCGGATTGGTTGCAAGGTAGGTGCAGATTCCTTTTTCCTTTGCCTTTTTCACAACCTTGTCCGACAGACTGTTTGGCTGCGTCACCGCAATTGCCTGGTTAAATTCATTTGCATAGAAATCAAGGGCAATCCGTTCGGAATTCTCCGAATCCGTCGGAAGCAGTTCGTCCATATACTGCCAGAATGCTTCCCGGTTGGTACAACTTCCGTCATTATTCACCATCGCTCCATAGCCCTTCCACACGGATGCGATAAATGCTTTCGGATCAAAGGAAATCCCCTCGGATATATATTTTTTTGCCAGAAGCGGCATATAAAAGGTAACAAATTCGTCCTGGTTCATCGGAAGCAGCGTTCCGTCAAGATCAAATAAAATATGTCGAATGTGCATTATTCTTCCTCCAGATTCAGATGATGTAACTTTTTATAATAAGAGTCCAGCGTATACAAAGCAGCCACCGGATTATTTCCAAGCACCCGATCCTTTACAACCAGCGTTGTACTCGGCGCCTCGGCATATTTGTAAAAGAGGCTGTCATGTCCCACGCAAAGTCCCATCACGATATTGATGTCCGTCTTCTCTTTGTTCAGCATCTGCGCCTGCAGGATTGGGTTACACATATGAACTCCGACCTCCTCGCAGCGTTCCGGAATGCCGACCTCGGTCTTTGGAACTTCTCCGATCTTACAGCCCACACCGTACACTTCAAAGCCGTATTCTCTCAAAAGTCCTGCCAGCAGGTGGCTTTCCTTTAAGAGTCCCACACAGCTTGCAATTCCGATCTTCTTGGCACCCAGTTTTTTTGCCCAGCGGATCGTCTCCTCCACACGGGTTGCCTGGCAGTAAAAATCGTGCTCAATCTCGGCACTTGCACGCATGATCTTCAGATCTTTTTCATCTCCCAGATAGGTATCAAGCGCCATCTGCCGGTCTTTCAAGTCCATATTATGTGACACGCAAAATCCAGGATATGGCTTATGATTCTCTATATTCTGCTTTACATTACATTTCTTGACATTGCAATCTATACATGACAACTTTTTTGTTTCTTCCACTTTTTTCTGCCTCCTCTTGATATACAGATAAGGATAACTTGTATTTTCGGGAAATGCAAGTTAAAATACCTCTGCTTTACCAGTCCCTCTGAAGAAAGACTAACCACCACCGTTATGATAGCACCCATGCTTTGATTATATCAGCCGTGAAATTTCACCACAGTAAATTTATCAGTTGGATTCCAACAAACTCTTATCAATAATCTGGAAATTTGCCCGGTGTATGTACAACGCTTTCCCATCGATCATCAACTTCGTAAATTTCGGCAGATCATCCGGGATTTCCCAGTACACATCTTCTCCGCTATACGCTACGATTGGCTGTCCAAGCTGGGATTTGATAACAACCACTCTGGCTTTTCCAAACATATTTTTATACTTATTCAGGACACCTGCGATCGCAGTATTGTCTGTAATCTTACCGCTTGCATTGCTTTCAATATCCTCCTGCGTAAAATCCACATCCGCTTTCAACGCGTCCTGCGCAAAAATACAGGTATCACCACAACTCTCGATTTCCTTTCCATCGATTGTAATCGTAATGACAGAGGAAAGCTCATATCCCGTGATAACATTACCGTCTGAATCATAGCTTGAAGTTTCCACTGCATTTCCCTGCACATTGATCTTGTCTCCTGTAGTTGTCATTACACGATTCCCGTAATTATCATAGGTCGTGATCGTGTACGAATTCCCCACTAATTTTCCTGTAATATCGTTCAATTTGGAGCTGAGCATACTGCATCCCGCAAGCGCTATAGTCATGACTGCGCATACTGCTGCCATTGCAAATCTTTTCTTTTTCATAAATTTTCTCCTTTGTCCTTTCGCAGAATCATCTTTTTGCCATTACCTTACTTTATCTTAAGTATCCCTGTATAATTATGTAAAATGTCGTCCGGCTGCATCGCATCCGATACCATGGCAATCTCAAGCTTATACTCTGTATCCTCATCACCAATTGATCCCTGAACCGGCACATACCGGTCAAAGCAGACATTTTGTTTCTTTTTTGTTGTGACAATTATCGTGACATAATCCTCCGTTGTCTGAAGCTTGTAGTAGATATCTTCTTCCGGGAATGTATCCCTTGCCCGGTCGATCATGTCCGCATAATTGTAATATTCCGATTTGTCACCAAGACCTGTCGTTTTTTCATCGATCGCATTCTGCAGCTTTTCTAAAACTGCTGCTGTCCTTGCCTCATTTTGCCTGCACTCGATCGCTGACGTAATATTCACATACAGTGAAATAACAAGTATAATCCCAGCCATAACCGCTATTGATGTTAGCCAGACCATGGCAAGCTTTGATTTCTTTTTCTTTACTTCCTCTTTTGTGAGATGGATATTCGAAAATTCGTTTACAAAATATATCGGATTTTCATTTCCGTAAGCAATAATCGCATCGACCGTGTCATAACCTCTTTCAACACTGTATTTCTGCCATACACCATATTCTGAGTAAAACTTTTCCAGCCTGTAATAGAACGATAAAAACCATCCTGTATATCGTTTTCTCCGGATAAAAAACGCACAAATCCCGCCAATAAGAATTGCAAAATATCCGACTCCCATTACGCCATAATAAAGACCTTCTATTTTCGATACCTGCTTTTCCGGCAATACCGCAAGTAACTGATATTCCCCATTCTTTTCTTTTTCCCAGTATGTCTGAAACCGACTGCCATAAGAATATTTGATCGGATCCATTCCAAGTTCTGCAAGTGTGTAACTTACATGCTCACCTTTATTCGGATTTTTCAAGCGCAATGACTCGCCATCCTCCTGCACAACTCCAATTACGCTCTTTTTTTCTATGAGAGAATATCCTGTTACACTTTCAAACGGATCATACTGACCGGCTCCGAAAAACCATACCAGTGAAAGGATCATATAAACGACAAAGAGTTTTATGAGTTCTTTCCACACGTTATATTTTAAAGACCTTTCTATGATCTCTTTTTCATGTGCCGGGATTCCGGGCAGTGTGCTGTACCAGGAAGCGAACCGCTCTCTTTTGGTTTCCTCATCCATTGCTTTTCTTAGATTCATTGCTGTTGCAAGCTGCATCTTCTTTTCCTCCTTTGTACATCTTCTTAAGGATAACTTGTATTTTTTTGAAATGCAAGCGTCCTCTGGTATTCTTCGAAAATCAACAAAATCATACGAACTACTTCATTTTCAAAAAATTCCTTTATATTTTTTTGACATCATTTTATTTTTGTGTTAAAATTCAGATACTAAGACATATACATCATTTAAATTCAATCAATTGTACTTTGTAATTTTTAAGGAGGGATCATACCAATGTTCAATTTTAAATTTTATCTTCTTCCACTCCTCATCCTTTCAATTGGATTATCCGGATGTACAAAGCTAAATAAAGATGTCTCCAAAACACTCTCTATTGTTATAGAACCTGCTTTTAAGGAGCAGGTTCTTGATGCTGTAAAATATGCCACATCCAAAAATAACTCTCTGGAATTTGAAATTAAAATATTATCTCCTGATCCTGATAAAAGATCTGCAGAAATTCAGAAACTCCGTACACAGATCATGTCTGGAAAAGGTCCTGACTTATATCTTGTTAACTGTTCCACCGATGGAGCTGCGCAGATGAACGAACCTCTTTTTGAAAATCCTTATAAGGCAATGCAAAGTGGTGTATTCGCCTCATTGGATAAATATATGAAAAAAGATTCTTATTGGCAAAAGGAAAACTATAATCCGTCTTTTCTTCTCCCCGGTCAATATCAGGAAAGACAATATATTCTTCCTCTTTCCTGCCACTATAATATGTTAATCTCCGATACTGTACTTGATTATACACAGGAAAATGATACCTTAGAAGATTGGATTTCAAATATAAAAAGTTCTTCTGACCACGCTCTGAAAAATGCACTATTCGAATTAGATAATATCAGTGGTAACTGGTTTCAACCTGCTGCGGATTACAATTCCGGTCAGATTTTCTTTGATAAGGAAAAGTGGAGTAATTTCGCATTAGAATACTTATTATTTAAACAAGATTATTTAGAAAATGAAAAGACAAATAATACTGATACTAGCTCTTCGCATATTTTAATCTCATCTTTGGATGACATAAACGAACACACAACGCAAATAGACATAATCCCTGATATTCAGGGAAAAAAAATGGCTGCCATTCGTTGCTTTGGTGCTGTAAGTATGGCATCTGATTATAAAGAAGAAGCTTATCACTTCTTAATGTATTTTTTAAATAACGTAATTCAGGAATCAACTAGTACTAATGGAATGTCACTAAGCGCAAATGGTGTCCTTGGAACAGATTATCCGGTACAAGTATCTGCCATCCGTACAAAACTGTCCTTCTTAGATCAGTCAAAACAGGATTTAGCTATAAAAGCATTTCAGTCCTTAGAAGGAGCATATTTTCCGACAGAAGTTGAACATTTTATTTATGAAGAGATTATAGAAAATAGTAGTTTATTATATGGTCCGCAAACTGATTTTAAAAAGATATGGCAAGATAAGCTTTCGGCTTTAGCAGACAAAGCATGGAATGATTATCATACACAGGTGACAGAATAGTTTTAAGTGAAAGCGAGCGTGATGCAATGAAAAAAAAGAAGAAGGGATTCTTACTGGCTTTCCCTGCAATATCAGGATTTCTTTTCTTTTATCTGATCCCATTTTTGATTGTTTTGTGGTATTCTGTTTCTTTTGGTATCGGAAAACGCGAATTTGTAGGTCTTGATAATTATAAAGAACTATTTAAAAATACAATGTTTTTACTGGCAGTAAAAAACACTTGTAAATATATGCTTGTTACAATACCAGTTACTTTAGGGACAGCTCTCTGTATTTCTGTAATTTTACAACAGATTACGAAAGGTCAGAAAATTTTCCGACTCTCTTTTCTTTATCCAATCATCATGCCAATCGCATCTATAGTTTTAGTCATCCAGTTTTTTTTCAAAAATAATGGTTTTTTGAATCTGATACTAAACTTTTTTTATCTTCCTGAAAAAGACTGGCTTCATACATCAAGCGCTTTTTGGATCATCTGTATTTTATATTTCTGGAAATTTGTTGGATATTATATTTTCATTTATTCTTCCAGACTTCAGATGATTCCGAAAGAATATTATGAATATGCCAGTCTTCACGGAGCCGGAAAATGGCAGAGCTTTTATTATATTACCTGTCCTATATTGTTTCCGGTTATCCTTTTTACATTAATACTCTCCATAATGAATGCGTTTAAATGCTACAGAGAAGCTTTTTTACTTGGCGGAACTCATCCAGACAACAGTATTTATTTTTTACAACATTTTATGAATAATAATTTACAAAATCTGAATTACCAAAAGGTTTCCGCCAGTGCAACTATTATTACCGTATTTATTCTTTTTCTAAGTGGTCTTATCTATATGATATACTATTTTCTAAAGAGGAGGACTGCCGATGCATAAGTACAAACAGTACACCCGGCTCTTTGTTTTTTCGATCATAGCCTTTATTTTTTTATTTCCAATTATCTATCTGATTGTATTTTCAGTTTTTCATTCAGATACCGGATTTTCTCTGATGAATTATTATAAAGTTTTTCTGGCAAAACCTGATTATCTGATAAAATTTTGGAGAAGCCTTGCCATGTGTCTGATGATTGCGGCAGGACAAACCCTTTTTTCCTGTATGTCAGGAACAGCATTTGCAAAATATTCTTTTCCTCTGAAAAAATTCTGGTTTATACTATTTGCACTATTTATGATTTTACCGATTCAGGTAACACTGCTGCCGAATTATATTTTATTAGAAAAGCTAAAACTTTTAAACAGTTGGAAAGCTTTGATAATCCCTGCAATATTTTCACCTTTTGGAACTGTATGGCTTACTTTCGTTTTCCAGGCAATCCCAGATTCTACACTTGATGCCGCAAGAATGGATGGCGTAAATCAGCTACAAATGATTCGCTACATTATAGTTCCAAATTCAAAACCTGCCGTTATCACATTATTTATATTAGTATTTACAGAAAGCTGGAATATGGTTGAACAGCCTATCCTTTTTCTCGAAAAAGAAACCGACTATCCCCTTTCTGTCTTTCTCGCATCACTCAATCAAAATGCTGTTGGAATTCAATCCGTCTGTGGTCTACTATGTTTACTTCCAGTGACATTTTTCTTTTTATATTACAATACAGAATTGACGGATGGACTAAAAGATATTTTATGGAGTTGATAAAATGATGAAAAAGAAAACCTGGAATGCCGGATGTATGATCCTGATTTCTTTAATGATCTGTACTATTTTATCCATCCGTATAGAAAAATGGATGCAGATACCTGTAGAGATTGCAACGATCAGTCAGACAGAAGAAGAAAAGCTTAATTCTACCATCCGTATTCCCAAAAGTTGCTATAATACCGATACAAATATGATTTTTTATCTGGCAGAGCAAGAAGGAGTATTCGGAACAAAATTTCTCGCCTTTTCAAAGGCTGTCGATCCTCTTTCCATAACCGCAGATAGTATTCTTCTTCCGGAAGAAAAAGATGAAAAAGGACAACTTTTGCAGATCATAAAATGGTCTACATATCCATTAAAAGATGGAGATGAAGTCACCATCGATCAGGAAGGGGAACATAAAAAACAGTCTGGTGAAAACAGACGTATTTTAGAAAAGCAAAAATCTTTTTTCTTTTTGTTTGGAATAACCGTCCTGATTTTAATTTTTATCTTTGCTTTTGGAATTAAAGATTTGTATAAGTTTCCTGCCGGAGATTATAGAAAATGTGTCAGAGGAATGCTACTCATTCTGATTGGATTTGGTATCTTATGGAAAATTACTGCACTTGTGAATATTCCGCGAGAATATCTGCCTCCGGAATGTATATTGGATCTGGGATTTTATTTACATTAATCTATAAAACGGATAAAGTCAAACTGCTATATGAAAAAGTTTTAAATCGCAATAGCAGTTTGACTTTCTTCTTTTTATCCTATCAATACTTTTTTTCCTTCAAATGCAAAACCATAATGATGAATCTCTTCTTTTTTTAGACCTCTGTCATATAGTTCTGCATCATAACATTTTTCTTTAATCTGTGTCAGTGCCGTCTGCACAGTGTCTTCCAACGATTCTTCTCTTTTTATATTTCTCACTTTAATATCAGTCTGATCCGCAATGAGTCCCAGAACAAATCCATGATAAAATCGTTCCGGTTCATTTTGTCCTACATCAAAATAACTGAATGTTGTCATTATAATCTGATTCATATAATAGTTCATAGCATCTATATCATCACTTAATAATGCCTTCATGAACTGATTATAATTGGATTGATTCTTTGCGAACCATCCTTTAAACATAGTTGTAAACATTGCTGTTGTTTCCAGATTGGTGATTCGCAGATGATACCATGGCTCTAACAAAACGCCCCGATATTCTATCTGCTCTGCTTTCAGATAACCACTTACCAGCATCAGGCTCCAGATTGCATTCTCATCTTGATCAAGCTGCTCAAATACGATTTGTTCATCAAAATTAACTACGATTTCTTTTCCCTGCAGCAATTCTTCCATCTTTTCTTTGATGTCTGTGGAAGCTTTTCGAATCAGTTCATCAATCATACTATTTGAACTGGTATCTGCCCAATAAGGACGGACCTGTTTTTTATCTAAAAAATTAGTAATTGACCAAGGATTATAGATATCATGCGTATTTCCAAATACAAAACCATCATACCAGGACTTTACCAGTTCTTTTTGTTCTCCCATCTTTAAATCTTCTAAAGCTTGAAAAACCTCTTCTTCTGTGAAACCAAAGCTGGTTTCATATTCTGTAGAACTTGTCGTCACAACGTTCAGATTATTCAGATCGGAAAATACCGACTCTTTGGATACTCGTGTTATTCCTGTCAAAACTGCTCTTTCCAGATAGGGATTGGTTTTAAAAGTTGCATTGAAAAAATTTCTTATAAATGCTGTAAATTCCCGCCAATATCCATGCAGATACGCCTCCTGCATCGGGGTATCATATTCGTCTAACAAAATGTTTTCACGGAGTGATACGAAATTTTGTTTTCCGATGCTGATTACTTTTGGCATGAAGGGGTTCCTCGCTTTCTGAATGAATGTCTATGGGGGATGCTCTTTTGAAAAGAGCTTGTATTATTCCTGCTTTTTTAGATTATAACATGCTAGTTGTGAATTTTAAAGGAATGGAGGAGGAATTGTTTTTATGTGAGGGAGGGGGAGAAATTGACTGGGATATGGGAAGTTTTATGTGGGACGCGGAAGGCGGAGCGGGGGCTCCTTTTCCGCTGGGATGGGTGATGTATAGGATTTAGGGAATTTATGTCAGACGCGGAACTTGGAGCAGAGCTCCTTTTCCGCTGGGATGGGTGGTGTATGGGATTTAGGGAATTTATGTCGGACGCGAAATTTGGAGCGGGAGCTCCTTTTCCGCTGGATTTGATTAGTTTGTGGGTTGAATGATTTACTTTGGACGCTGTGCCATCAGGAATCTATTATGCCATTTTAATGGCATAATAGATTCCTGATGAGAGCTGGCGCTCTATATAAAGAGAGAAAGAGGCAGAAATTCATGCGAGCATGATTTTCTGCCTCTTTCTCTCTTTATGCACAGCTTGTAGCGTTTTCAAATTGCGAGTTATACAGCTCTGCGTAGAATCCATTTTTTGCCAGGAGTTCTTCGTGGTTTCCTTGTTCGATGATATCGCCGTCTTTCATTACCAGGATGAGATCTGCGTCTCGTATGGTGGAGAGTCTGTGGGCGATTACGAAGCTGGTTCTGCCTTTCATGAGGTTATCCATGGCTTTCTGGATCTGGACTTCGGTTCTGGTGTCTACGGAGCTGGTGGCTTCGTCTAGGATCAGAATCTTTGGATCAGCCAGGATGGCTCTGGCGATCGTGAGGAGCTGTTTCTGGCCCTGAGATACGTTGCTAGCTTCTTCGTTGAGGATCATGTTGTATCCGCTTGGAAGAGTCTGGACGAAACGGTGTACGTGAGCAGCTTTGGCTGCGGCTACGACTTCTTCGTGGGTTGCATCGAGTTTACCGTATTTAATGTTATCTTCGATGCTTCCGCTGAACAGCCAGGTATCCTGAAGTACCATTCCAAACATCTGTCTGAGTTCGCTCCGGTTGAAGTCTTTGATGTTGTGTCCATCGATCTTGATTGCCCCGCTGTTGACATCATAGAAACGCATCAGCAGTTTGATCATGGTTGTCTTTCCTGCTCCGGTTGGTCCTACGATGGCGATCTTCTGTCCTTCTTTTACTTTTGCAGAGAAATCATTGATGATGATATGCTCCGGATTGTATCCGAAGTGTACGTGTTCAAATTCTACATTTCCCTGTAATCCTTCTACAGATACTGGATTTTCAGCAAACTGATCTTCTTCTTTTTCGTCCAGAAATTCAAATACCCTCTCTGATGCAGCGGCTGTCGACTGGAGCATGTTTGCTACCTGTGCAACCTGCTGGATCGGCTGTGTAAAGGATCTTACATACTGGATAAAGGACTGGATATCTCCAACTTCGATGGTCTGTTTGATTGCAAGGTAACCTCCTAAGATAGAAACTCCTACATATCCAAGGTTTCCGACAAACTGCATGATCGGCATCATCATTCCGGAAAGGAACTGTGATTTCCATGCAGAACGGAACAGGATATCATTAGTCTCATCAAATTCGCGGATCACATCTTCTTCTTTATTGAATGCTTTGACAATATTATGTCCGCCATATACTTCTTCTACCTGACCATTGATATGTCCCAGATATTCCTGCTGGCTTTTGAAGTATTTCTGTGAGTGTTTTACGATTACAGAAATCAGTACCATAGATACCGGCAGGATCAGAAGTGCGATCACGGTCATCAGCGGACTGATACTGATCATCATGATCAGTACACCGATGATTGTTGTCACGGATGTGATCATCTGGGTTGCACTCTGGTTCAGGCTCTGGCTCAGAGTATCTACGTCATTGGTTACTCTGGAAAGAACTTCTCCGTGTGTAGTCGTATCAAAATAATTCATCGGCATGCGGTTAATTTTCTCAGAAATTTCTTTTCGCATGCGATAGGTCAGCTTCTGTGATACGCCTGTCATGATATATCCCTGGATAAAGGAGAAACATGCGCTGATCACGTACAGACACAATAAAGTTAACAGGATTTTACCAATCTTTGTATAATCAATTCCGCTACCGCCGGATACTTTTCCGACCAGACCTTTGAAAATTTCGGTCGTCGCTTTTCCGAGAACCTTTGGTCCAATAATATTGAAAACCGTACTTCCGATTGCAAATATCATAACAAAGAAAATACCGATTTTATATTCACTAAGGTAAGTAAAAAGTTTCTTCATGGTACCTTTGAAGTCTTTTGCCTTCTCGCCGGTTCCCATTCTTCCATGTCCACCGCCCATAGGTCCTCTTCTTCTTGGCTGATTACTCATACTATGCTTCCTCCTTTCCGTCATTTTCGTTATTTAAGTCTCTCGCAAGCTCTGCTTCAGAAAGCTGCGATGACGCAATCTGATAATATGCATCACAGGATTTCAGAAGCTCTTTGTGTGTTCCGATTCCCGCAATCTTTCCATCATCCAGCACAATGATCTGCTCCGCATGTAAAATGGTGCTGATTCGCTGTGCTACAATGATCACTGTGCTGTCCTGTGTCTTTTCTTTCAATGCAGCACGAAGGGTTACGTCTGTCTTATAATCCAGTGCTGAAAAACTGTCATCAAAAATATAAACTTTTGGTTTCTTTGCAATCGCACGTGCGATAGAAAGACGCTGCTTCTGACCGCCGGATACGTTGGAACCGCCCTGTGCGATCGGACTTTCGTATTTTTTATGTTTCTCTTCGATAAACTCAGTTGCCTGTGCGATTTCTGCGGCTTCCTTCATCTCGGCTTCGGATCCATCCGGATTGCCATACAGAATATTAGAAGCGATGGTTCCTGAGAACAGAACACCTTTCTGTGGCACATAACCAAGTTCTTCTCTCAGATCATGCTGCGTGAGAGTGCGGACATCTTTTCCGTCTAAGGTAATAAATCCCTCTGTCACATCATAGAATCTTGGAATCAGGTTGATCATGGTAGATTTACCACTTCCGGTACTTCCAATGATTGCTGTCGTCTGTCCCGGCTTTGCAGTAAAGCTGATGTCGTGAAGCACATCCTCTTCTGCTCCAGGATAACGGAAGGATACATGATGGAATTCTACTTCACCTTTTCCGTTCTCACCCAGTTTTTCCGGTGTCTTCCTATCTTCGATTGCTGTCTCGCTGGTCAGAATTTCATCCACACGGTCTGCTGCAACAGCTGCTCTTGGAAGCATAATAGAAATCATACAGATCATAAGGAAGGACATGATGATCTGCATTGTATACTGGATAAATGCCATCATATCACCAACCTGCATCTGCCCGTCACTGACACCATGTGCGCCACTCCATACAATCAGTATGGTAATTCCGTTCATGATCAGCATCATCATCGGCATCATAAATGTCATGGCACGGTTTACAAATAAGTTGGTTCTTGTCAGATCTCTGTTCGCTTTATCAAATCGTTCTTCTTCATGCTTTTCTGTACTGAATGCACGGATAACCGAAAGTCCGGTAAGGATCTCACGAGTAACAAGGTTCAGTCTGTCAACCAGATTCTGCAGAATCTTAAATTTTGGTATTGCCACAATAAATAATACAGCAACAACCATCACGATCAGGATTACCCCAAGTACGATGATCCATGACATGCTGACATTCGTATGGAGAACCTTAAAAATACCTCCAATTGCCATGATTGGTGCATACATCACCATTCTCAAAAGCATAACTGCAAGCATCTGGATCTGCTGGATATCATTGGTACTTCTTGTGATCAGTGATGCAGTTGAAAACTTGTCAAATTCTGCATTGGAAAATCCAACAACTTTTTTAAATACCTTTCCTCTCAGATCACGTCCCGTACTTGCTGCCACTCTGGAAGCAAGAAGTCCTACGGTAACACTTGCGAGCATTCCAAGAAATGCAAGTGCAAGCATCTTACCGCCAGTTGTTAAAATATATCTGTTCTGGATCTTATCTGTATTCACGCCCAGAACACTGTAGGTTTCTTTAATATATGAAGTTGCTGCCTGTTCCAGCATAGTATCCGGCATATCGTCCATTTTTTCTGATATTTTATCAATAACGTCTGCTCTCTGTTCATCCGGTATCATGTTCAGGATCTCAAAGATATCTGCATTTTCGATCTTTTTCACCTGTTCATCAATGTTTTTCTGCATTTCATCCTGCTGTTTCTTGGCAAGCTCCGGATTTGCCGCAAGTGCTGCTTTCTGCTCATCTGTCATCTGGGACTGCATACTCTCTGCCTGTTTCTCAGCCTGTTCCTTTATAGAAGAAATCATGTTTTCTTTCATGGATTCTTCCATCTTCTTTGTTGTATCGCTTCCAGATTCAAATCCATAAGTCAGAAGCATCGGCTTTCCAAGGATGTCAAATACCTTTCCTGACTTTTCTTCATCTTTTTTCACGGAATCCTTCAGAACATAAATTGCTCCATCATACTTATAATCCGAATCGGATTCCTTTTTCTCATATGCATCCAGCACTGTCTGCTGGTCTTCTTCTGCCACAAAAAGCAACAGCTTATTCATCTCTTCCTCTGCGATTGCATCCGGAATCTTCTCATCAATTCCTCCCTGCTGGATTCCGACATTGACAATGTCTGAAGTATAAGAAGGCAATGACAGATCGCAGTACGCCTGAACGATCAGGATAACAACAATCGCTGCTATAGTTGCTGCATAAGGCTTCAAATGTTTGAATAGCTTTCTCATATAGCAATTATTTCCTTTCTTAGTAACTATTTTTATTCCTCAAATGGGTTTTTACATGGCATATCACGGAATTCTTTTTCCTGGAAAAGATTGTCACTCATCTGTAAAAGCAGTCTTCTACACAGTATTTTCTCTTCTGTGCTCATATTCTTCAGGAGTGTATTTTCCGTGCTTCGGAGAATCTCATGCATGTTGCCAAGAATCTTCTCTCCACGTTCTGTCAGATGGATCCTTGTCATCCGCTGGTCTTTTTCGTCCTGCTCTTTTCTAATATATCCGAGCTTTTCAAGTTTCTGAACTGCTACATTCACCGATGGCGGCGTAATGTGAATATGATCTGCAAGCTCTCTCTGTGACATCGGTCCTACCATCTGCAATATTGCAAGAATTCCTGCCTGTCCGGCTTTCAGCTCTGTATCCTTCATCTGGTTCGTCACATACCATTTATACATATGTCCGACCTGTGCAAGAAGAAGTTGTACCGGCATATTCTCCCTGGTAAAATCCCCACACTCAAATTTATCCGACTTCACCCTTTCACCTCCCGCAATTTAATTAGATGTCTATTCATTAGAAGTCTAATCGTTATTTTATGCGTATCACACATATAAGTCAACATTTATTCTCAATAATTTATATTTTTATAATATTTTTCACAAACAAATAATTAAATGCCTAATTATTATTTTCTCATATTAAAACACTACGAAAATCAAAAAAGGACTCTTCTGCCATTTTCTGTGCAAAAAAGTCCTTATCATTTACCATATCTGCCTTACCTGTAAAGCTTTATTCAATTTTTCACAAATTACATATCTTGCAGGAATGCCTTCACATTTTCCTCTTTTGTCGCCCAGGAAGTGCATAATCGGATCACACTATGGGTCTCATCGTACCTTTCCTGATAAGTTACGCCATATTTTTGACGGATTTCCTGCAATTTGGCATCTTCCACAATAATGAACTGCTGGTTGGTATTGCTGTCCATGAAGAATTCATATCCTTTTTCTTTCAGTCCGTCTTTCAAAAGCATTGCCATATCAATCGCATGTTTGGAGATTTCAAAATAAAGACCATCTTTAAAAAGCTCCAGGAACTGAACGCCAAGCAGTCTTCCTTTTGCAAGCATTCCACCTTTTTGTTTAATGCAGTAACGAAAATCTTGCTTTAGACATGGATTTGTGATAACCACAGCTTCTCCGAACAATGCACCGACCTTTGTTCCTCCAATATAGAATACATCACAACACTTTGCAATATCCGGAAGTGTCACATCTGTTCCCGGTGCCATCAGCCCATAACCCATTCTTGCCCCATCCAGGAAAAGATAAAGTCCACATTCCTTACATACAGTAGAAATATTTTCAAGTTCATTCTTTGTATACAATGTTCCTACCTCTGTCGGATGTGAAATATAAACCATCTTTGGCTGTACAATATGTTCACGAGACTCATCACTCCAGTGCAGGTCGTAATATTCCTTGATCTGCTGTCCTGTAATTTTTCCTTCCTTTGAAGGAAGTGCCAGAACTTTGTGTCCGGTCGCTTCTACAGCCCCGGTCTCATGGACATTGATATGTCCGCTGTCTGCGCAGAGCACTCCCTGAAATGGACGCAGAATAGAAGAAATTACTGTAAAATTCGTCTGGGTTCCTCCCACCAGAAAATGAACATCTGCCTCCGGTGCTTCACACACCTTCTTAATTGCTTCTCTCGCTTCTTCACAGTAAGGATCTTCCCCATATCCTACTGTCTGCTCCATATTGGTCTCGGCAAGCTTCTCGATAATTCTCGGATGTGCCCCTTCTGTGTAATCGCTAGTAAACAAAATCATTTCAACATACCCTCTACTTTCTCTTTTAATTCTTTTGTAGCCTGCTCAATATCCGGCTGTCCAAAAACTGCACTGATCACGGCAACTCCACAGATTCCGTTTCCGGCAAGCTCTGTCACATTCTCTTCCGTGATTCCCCCAATTGCCACAACCGGAATCTCCACCTTCTCACAGATTTCTTTCAAAATCTTATGATCCAGCTTTGTTGCATCTGCCTTTGATGTCGTGCCAAAGACTGCACCGACTCCCAGATAATCGGCTCCATGTGCCTGCGCCTTTAGCGCCTGCTCCACCGTCTTTGCCGTAACACCGATGATCTTGTCCTCACCCAGTGTTTTCCGCACATCAAGAGCTTCCATATCGCTCTGCCCCACATGCACACCATCGGCATCTACCTTCTTTGCAATCTCAACATTGTCATTGATCACAAATGGTACATGGTAGGATTTACAGAGTCTGGCAATCTCTTTTGCTTCTGCCAGAAACTCTTCCTCACCCAGATTTTTTTCCCTGAGCTGGATAAATGTAGCCCCGCCTTTCAGCGCTTTTTCCACCTGGCTGTACAGGCTTTCTCCATTCAGCCAGTGACGGTCTGTTACCGCATACAGAACCATATCTTTCTTATCTAATCTCATATTTTGCACCTTCTTCCAATTCTTTTCCTTCCATATTATAAATCGCATCGATGATCCGATTACGGTAGGTTGCATTTCCATCTCCCGGCTGCATATATTTCCAGCCAGTCTCACCGGCAAGCCCCATGGCACAGACCGCTGCTGCCGCTGCTTCCAGATTATTCTCCGGATTCGCCGCAAGGAATGCCGTCATCATCCCGGAAAGCTGACACCCGGTTCCGGTGATCCGTCCCATCTCCGGCCGTCCGTTCCGGATCACAAAGCACCTCTTTGCATCACTTACAAGGTCTATTCCTCCAGTCACAGCAATCACGGAACCTGTCCTTCTGGAAAAATCCTTTATAAACGGAATCATTTTCTCCAGATTCTGCTCCGTCAGTGTATCTGCCTCGTCTGCATCCACACCACTCGTTGTACCATGTCCTGCTGCTAAGGTCTTGATCTCAGAAATATTTCCCCGGATCACATCAAACTGAATATCACGTATCAGATTCAGTGCCGCCTCTGTTCGGAACGAACTCGATCCTGCTCCGACCGGATCCAGCAACACTTTATGATGCAGCTCGTTGGATTTCTTTCCTGCTTTTTGCATACTTTCAATCTTGCGCGGATTTAACATTCCCATATTGATATTCAGTCCCTGACAGATGGATGTGATCTCTTCAATATCAGTCGGCTCATCTGACATAATCGGACTTGCACCGCAGGCAAGAACCATATTTGCCACATCATTGATCGTCACATAATTTGTGATATTGTGTATCAGTGGTGCTTTTTTTCGTACTTCATCCAGATAGTTTCCAAGCATTCTTTTCCTCCGGTAAATCATATTATTTCTTATATCTTTAAAATTGTCTCTATAATTATAAAAAGACAGATATATGTCTGCCTTTCTTCTTTTCACTATTTCTTATTATACTCTTGATTTTCTGAAATGCAATCTGCATTTACCTGAAACATATGTCATTTCCATTCTCATCCCTGTATCCGGCAGATCTATAAAAGACTTCTCCAGATAACAACCGGGGCAGATGCTTTTTCACATCCGCCCCGACTTCTTATTCACATGTTCACATGAATTTCAATATTCTATTTGCTTTCTGCTGCTTTCTTGCTCATCTCCGGTTTTACAATGAAGATTACCAGAAGAAGTCCAATCAGAGTAACGACTGCTGCTGTCCAGAATACAGATTTTACACCATTCTGGATCAGTGCTACATTGGTCGGATCAGCTGATGTACTTGCATTATATGCGACTGCAAATACTGCAACTGCAATTGTTCCTGAAAGTGAGTTTGCGAAGTTAACCAGAGAAGTTCCGATTCCCATATCTTCCGGTGCCAGCATTGCCTGTGCTGTTGGCGTAATGGATACAGCACGGAAGCTTTCAGCAATACCTGTAACTGCAAGTGCTACAAAATAAATCATGATCGAAGCACCTGAATTTGTTACCAACGCCATCACAGCCATCGGGATCATTGCAAGACTTGTACCAATTACCATTGCTTTCCATGCATTGGCAGCTTTCTTTCCTACCCATGCACCTGCGATAGTAGGAAGAATGATTGTAATCAGTGTACGAGGCATCTGCAGTGCACCTGCTGCACTCGTGGATGCTCCCATAACCTGCATGGCACCGATCGGTGCATAATAGTTCATGGCATTCTGATAGAAATAGCAGATAAATCCTACAATAAGGAGTACTGTGTAGTTTTTATTTTTAAATAATTTCATTGGAATCAACGGCTCTGCAGCTTTATTTTCAATCTTAACAAGTGCAATAAGAGCAATGATACCAATTACAAGACCTGCAAGAATCATTGGATTTGTCCATCCCATAGAAGATCCAAAGTTCAGTGCAAGCAGAATTCCGCAAAGTGATATGATGAGTGCGATCATCCCCGGAACATCAATCGTAACCTTTCCTTCTCTTTTCTGATTCGGCATGTTCATTCCAATCAGTACTATACCAAGAATAAGTGGAATTGCCGGCATAAGGATTGCCACAGTCAATAATCCCATATCTGTTAAAATACCTGCGATGATACTTCCTCCAAATCCACCAACAGCGATTGCGGTTGCAAGCATACCCATTGCCTTTGGTACATCTTTTCTTTCATTGATAAGACCTGCGATAATGTATGGTGCTGCTGTAAATGCGCCCTGTGCAAGGCTGACAATCAGTCTGAGGATCATCAGTGGAATCAGAGATCTCACAAATGCAAATGCAAAACCTGCAAGTGCACAGATAATTCCAGGAATCACTACAATGTTTCTTCTACCAATAAGGTCACCTAATTTTCCTCCGATCGGAGTCATAATCGATACACCGATCGCACCTACGATAGAGAAGAGTCCTACATATCCCATCGCATCAACTTTTTCAAGGATAGGTGCTGTTAACGTTGCAAATACCAGTCCATACATTGCTACAGAAAGCATCATGCAGATACATCCGATCTGAACCAAGTTTTTCTTTGCCTTCGGAAGCGGAATCGCAACCTGTGGCTGTTCCTGAGCCTGCTGTTCTTTACTCATATTCTTTTCCTCCTGTTCTTAAAGAAACCTTTACTCTCTATTTGTTATTTTTAAGCCACTGTGAAGCGCAATGGGCAAGACAAGCTGCTCCGATCGGGCAAACATCTTCATTAAACTGTGCTTTCGGATGATGTGCCGGATACTGTCCTCTTTCATCCAGATATCCTGCTGACAGATACATAAATGTACTTGGAACCTTTTCAGCGATCACTGCGAAATCTTCAGAAGCACTTGCAGAAATTCCCGGATATGGTGTGAGTCCCGGAATTCCAAGCTCCTGCATATATCCAACCACTTCGTCGGTAAGCTTCGGATTGCAGATCAGCGGAGGAACTTCTGAGATCATCTCAATATCAACGGTTCCGTTATATACAGCTGCTGTCTTTTCAGCGACTTCTTTCATTCTGCGGACCAGAAGTTCTCTTGCTTCCGGCTTATTGGTACGGATCGTTCCCTGGAGAACAGCGGTCTCAGGAATGATGTTTGCTGCAGTTCCGCCTGCAAACTGTCCGATTGTAAGTACACAGGAATGTGTCGGATCACTTTCTCTTGCGATCAGTTCCTGCAATGCAAGATGGATATGAACTCCGATGTTGATCGGGTCAACTCCTACATGTGGATAAGCACCATGGGATCCTTTTCCATGGATGGTGATCTTAAATCCATCTACAGAATACATCATCGTATCCTTATCATTGTACATAAAAAGTCCGATTGGCATTTTTCCCGGTGATACATGGTATGCAAGTGCTGCATCAACCGGAGGATTCTCAAGAATACCATTCTCGATCATATTCTTGCTTCCTTCAAAAGTCTCTTCTGCCGGCTGGAACATGAATTTGATAGTTCCTTCCAGTGTATCTTCTTTTTCTTTCAGCATCTTTGCTGCTGTAAGAAGCATTGCAGCGTGGAAATCATGTCCGCATGTATGTGCTTCTTTTCCTGTAGGACATGCAAATTCTTCTCCGCTTTCTTCCGGCATCGGAAGTGCATCCATATCTGCTCTCAGAAGAAGAACCTTTCCCCCTTTGCCGAGTGTAGCTGTTACCCCGTAGCCACAATCCTTCGGCTCAAGTCCGTATTCTGTCAGCTTTTCCATAACATAAGCTTTGGTCTTTGGAAGATCCAGACCAGTTTCAGCATTTTTGTGGATGTGTCTGCGGTTTGCAATTGTTTCATCCTTTAATTCCAATGCTCTTTCATAGTAATTCATACTAAGCCCTCCTTTAACTTTGTTCCTGCCATTTACATTAAAAATACTGTTCTACTTTTAGAATATTTACAGAACATTTTTATTAGTTTTTGGAATATTTACAGAATAGTTATCATGATTACATAATACCAACTTCTAAAATTTTAGTCAATAATATTACAGAATATTCTTGATTTTCGTTGTTTTTACCTATTTAATCGTTATTTTTTTAATTTTCAGAATATTATGGTTGATTTATGGAAGATAATTTTATATGATACTTTTTGAGAGGTGAAAGAAAATGAGAAGAAAAATTGTGGCTATTACCAGCCAGTACTTAAAGGAACCTATCTCGCAGATCGTCTCAGAACTAAAACTAAACTGCGACATCCAGGTGGTTTCCTACAACAAATTTGACACAATATCAGAAGTTTACGATTCTTACGCCGGGGACACTGACGGATTTCTTATCAGTGGTAAGATCGCAAAAGCTGCCATTGAGTCAACTGCGCACGCTTATAACCGTCCGATTGTATCCTTTGAAATTGATATAGCCGGTCTGTACCGTGCTCTTTTGAATCTGCTGATTTCCAACCGGGATCTGGATATGGACCGGATTATTCTGGATTTCCTGATTCCGATCGATGGTGGCTGTACTGCAACCGCTTTCCTTAAGGAGCTGGACATTGATACAGTTCCACCACATATTAACAACTGGACCAAGGCACTGACCCGCACCAGTATCAGTACGATTGAAAATCATGTCCTTTCAGAGCTGATCCGTATGTGGAACAACAATGAAATGGATATGGTTCTCTGTCAGTACAGTAATATCCTGCCGGAGCTTCGTGCGCACGGGATCCCGACAATCTATCCGCTGCCAAGTGTCAGCCATATCCGGGATCTTGCAAATGAACTTCTGTCCACGATTGAGCTGGAGCACATGCGTTCCAACCTTCCGGTTATCATCAATGTATCTCCCCGTAGTTCGACAGATAACACACCGGAAAATATCCAGCAGATCTATGTCTGTATGGAAGATTTCTTTAAAAAGAATCTGATGAATTGTATCTCTCAGAAAGTGGATAATCACTGCAGTGCCCTGACCACTGTGGAAATGCTGCAGCATATTACACACAATAACAAGGTCTGCGAACTGAATGAATTTCTCACCGGCAAACTGCATTTTGAATGTGCTGTAGGATACGGAATCGGGGCAAATTTTGACAATGCGATCCGTAATTCTGTAAATGCCCGCAAAGAGGCTGTTCAGTTTGGAAAAAGTTTTATCCAGAATGAAAACGGGGATATGATCGGACCCCTTGGTTCATCCGACCGAAGAGTGATCCAGAATCAGTATGTGCAGAATCTTGGAAAGATTGCAAAGCAGTGTAATCTTTCACCGGTTACGATCAAGAAAGTCCTTGCCAGTACGCATGCTGCCGGATCAAATAAGATTACAACGCACGAGCTTGCCGAACGTATGGGAAGTACGGTGAGAAATGCGAACCGGATTATTCAGAATCTGGAAAATGGAGGAGTCGCGAAGCTCGCTTATACGCAGACGACCAATGCGAAGGGGCGGCCGGTTAAGGTATACGAACTTTATTTTAATTTCTAAAGAAATATATTGATTTACAAAAATATAGGTTGTGTCAACATCAGACAAAAATAATTCCCACCAGATTCTTTGTGCAAACAATTGAATCTGGTGGGAATTATAGAATATAAAAAATCTCCCGGAACTACTTCCGAGAGGTTTCTACAGGGGATGACAGAATCGAACTGCCGCTAAGAGTTTTGGAGACTCCTGTCATACCATTTGACCAATCCCCTATTTGATTTTATGATCTAAAAAAGACCACTTGTTATTTATAGCACAGTGGTCTTTTTTTGTCAATGAATTATTTTAGTTTTTCGCATTTTTTCGCATTTCATTAAGATGCAGGATTCTCTGGTTGCGGCTTCCGCGGAATTCCAGGGTGAGATCTTTTTCGGCTTCGATGAACTCGCCGTCTACGAGGGTATCGATACAGGCGAGCATCTTGTCAGTGTATTCGGTGTAGACTTTTCCGCCGGGGATGAGGTCTACATCATAGAGATATCCGGTGTAGCACCAGACATTTTTCTCCGGGTAGCTTTCTTTGATCTTTTGCAGGAGTCCTGCGAGTTCTTTCTGATTCTCCGGCTCAAAGGGTTCTCCACCGAGGAGGGAAAATCCCTGGATATATGCCGGTTTAAGTGCTTCCAGGATCTCTGCTTCTACTTCTTTGGTATATGGATTGCCGTAATTGAAATCCCAGGTCTCGGAATTGAAGCATCCTTTGCAATGATGCCGGCAGCCGGATACGAAAAGGCTGACCCTGACGCCGGTTCCATTTGCGATATCGTAATTTTTGATTGTTCCGTAATTCATATCTTTATACTTCCCTTTTTCTCATTATAGCAGTACTACTCTGCTGTCCATTCTTACTCTTCTTATCAATTATAGCAAATCACACCTGAAAATCAACTACTATTGTCCTCCGGTAAAGCACGATTCCAACCGCTCCGGCGGTCTTTTGACTCCTCCAAATGCTGTGATAAGTGCTACTACGATTTGTCCGCATACGGTCGCCCAAGCAACTGCTTTTTTGCAAAAATAATATTAGCGTTTTACAGCCAGATCCATTATACTATACTTATAAACACCCAAAATGTGAAAGGTAGATCAATCCAATGGCAGGAAAACTATTTTAACTGCCCCCACAAGCAAAGGAGGGATTCTCATGACGAAAAAAGCAGCGCCAAAAATTTATTTTATTCTGTTACTTTTGTTTATTATGCTTACTGGCTGCTCAGACAAAAAGGCATCTGAATCAGCCGTAAGTCCGGAAGCCGAAGCAGTAATTACTGCAATGTTTACTGCACCAAATGAAGAATTATACTCTCCGGATGCTTCTAATGTAATCGGTGAAAATACTGATGCAAATTCTGATGATGCTTTCGCCAATTCTGAGAAAATTCTTGAGAACTGGAACAAGCTTGTAGGAAAATATTTTGAGAACGACCGATTAGAATATTTTGTTTCAACCTATGGTCAGACCTATCTGTCAGAGGCAGCTGTTAATAATACCAAAATAGCTGTAAAAGATATTTCGCTTGACTCCAAAACAGATGATTCCGAAACTGTTCTTGTTACTTTTTTAGTCGATAAGGAGGAAGTAGTCGAAAAAATATATTTTTCTTATGACCAGGATGGTTTGATAAAAGACGTTTATCCAATTAATTTTAAATAATTTATAATAAAGGACACGGCTTCGCCAAGCGAAAGCCGTGTCCTTTATTATATCTTCTCACTATTTTTTCAAAAACATTTCCATCCTTACAGATGCAGTACCCTGTCCTTAATCTCCTGGGTCCTTCCCTGATTCCAGAACTGGGTTCCGATATATCCACAGGTTCTTCTCGCTACAAAGAGCTTATCCTGATCCCGGTTGCCACAGTTCGGGCATTCCCATACCAGCTTTCCGGTCTCGTCCTCGATGATCTTAATCTCTCCGTCATAGCCGCAGACTTCACAGAAATCACTCTTGGTATTCAGCTCTGCATACATGATATTCTCATAAATGTACTGTAATACGGAAAGTACCGCCGGAATATTGGTCTGCATATTCGGTACTTCGATATAGCTGATCGCCCCACCCGGTGAAAGCTTCTGAAATTCCGATTCAAATTTCAATTTGCTGAACGCATCAATTTTTTCGGTAACATGTACATGATAACTGTTGGTAATATAGTTCTTATCTGTAACGCCCGGAATGATTCCGAAACGCTTCTGCAGACATTTTGCAAACTTGTATGTGGTAGATTCCATCGGTGTGCCGTATACGGAATAGCTGATATTTTCTGCTTCTTTCCATTCTTTACATTTATCATTCAGGCGCTGCATAACTGCCAGTGCAAATGGCTTCGCCTCCGGATCTGTATGGGATTTGCCAAGCATCCGCATACACATCTCATAAAGTCCTGCATAGCCAAGAGAAATGGTGGAATATCCGTCAAATAACAGCTTGTCAATCGTCTCACCCTTTTTCAGACGGGCAAGTGCCCCGTTCTGCCACAGGATTGGTGCAACATCTGAAACGGTTCCGAGAAGGCGTTCATGTCTGCACCGAAGTGCTCTGTGACAAAGCTCCAGTCTCTCATCCAGGATTTCCCAAAAACGTTCCATATTGCCCTCTGCTGAACATGCCACGTCAACCAGGTTGATCGTTACAACCCCCTGATTGAAACGTCCATAGAACTTATGACTTCCGTCTGCATTTCTCTGGGAATCTTCTACGGTAAGGAATGAGCGGCACCCCATGCACGGATAAACATCTCCGTTTTTCAGTTCTTTCATGATCTTTGCAGAAATATAATCCGGCACCATACGCTTTGCCGTACATTTTGCAGCCAGCTCAGTCAGATACCAGTATTTGGAATCCTCGGTAATATTATCTTCATCCAGTACATAGATCAGCTTCGGGAACGCCGGTGTGATCCATACACCCTTTTCATTCTTAACACCCTGCATACGCTGCTTCATCACTTCTTCGATGATCATCGCAAGGTCATCCCTGGTTCTTCCTTCCGGAACCTCATCCAGATACATGAATACCGTTACGAAAGGTGCCTGTCCGTTACAGGTCATCAGTGTGATCAGCTGATACTGGATCGTCTGGATTCCGCTCTGTACTTCAGTACGAAGCCTTCTCTCTGTGATCTTGTCGATGATCGCATCATCCAGAACCTCTCCGGATTCTATTCTTTCTTCAATGACACTCTTGCGGAGCTTCTGACGGCTTACATCTACGAATGGTGCAAGATGTGACAGCGTAAATGACTGTCCGCCATACTGGTTACTTGCAACCTGTGCAACGATCTGTGTGGTCACATTACACGCGGTAAAGAAACTATGTGGTTTCTCGATCATCGTCTCGCTGATGACAGTTCCGTTCTGGAGCATATCCTCCAGGTTGATCAGATCACAGTTGTGCTCTTTTTGCGCAAAATAGTCCATATCATGAAAATGAATGATTCCTTCTTCGTGTGCACGGACGATTTCCTCCGGAAGAAGGACTCTCTTGGTAAGGTCCTTGCTGACCTCTCCTGCCATGTAATCTCTCTGTGTAGAATTGATCACAGGATTCTTATTGGAGTTCTCCTGCTTTACTTCCTCGTTCATATGATCGATCAATGCAAGAATTCCGTTATCCGTTGTATTCGACTTTCTGGTTAATTCTCTCTTATAGCGATAGCGGACATACTTCTGGGCAACCTCATAACCACGCATCTCCATAATGCCGGTCTCAACCATATCCTGGATGTCCTCCACATTCACTGCATGCGTAAATTCCTCTGCCTGCTGTGCAATCTTCTCCGCAATTGCAATGATCTGAAAGTCATTCATCCTGTGGATGTTCTCAACCTCTTCATTCGCTTTTTTGATCGCATTCACAATCTTCTCCAGCCGGAAGTCTACTTCCTCACCGTTTCTTTTGATTACTCTCGTCTTTACTTCCAAATCCATCCCAACTTTCTCCTAACTTTGTTCCATCGCTCCACAAAATATAGTGTCACTTTTAAGTTTCTCCACTATATTTTGCGCTCTGTAGTATATGATACCCCATATTCACGAAAATGAAAAGGGGGATTTTTGTTTTTTTTATGTTATTTTTTTATCTTGCCATTTTCCAGATTCGGTCTTAAGAATTCTTCTTTCGCATACTCCCAGATCGCTTCTGAGCCTTTTGCCGTATTCCGGTTACGGTTCAGGATCTGTTCAATATGAACATCGTGTTCCTCCCACGCTTTGCCGTCTGTAGCCGCATTTAACATGATCGGCTGGATATTGTCCATCGTCCGGGCAAACTTCGACTCAGCAGTCTCCTGTGCCTCAAATTCCTCCCAGAGCGCCCGAAATTCCTTTCCCTGCTTTTCCGGAAGAAGTCCGAAAATCCGGTCCGCAGCCTTCACTTCCCGTTCTCTCTGCGTCTTCTTCGCATCTTCATCATAGGCATAGGTATCCCCCGCATCAATTTCTACAATATCATGGATCAAAAGCATCGTCACTGTCTTAAGAACATCGATCTTCTCATCGGCATATCCCGCAAGCAGAACCGTCATGATTGCCATATGCCACGCATGCTCCGCGTCATTCTCCTTACGCACCCCATCCGTCAGATATGTCTGCCTTCCAATAAATTTTTCCTTATCAATCTCCCGAAAGAAATTAAATAATTGCGTAAGCTCCTCTTTTTCCACGTTTTTGCTCCTTCTATGATGAAATACACTCTATTTGAACACCTAAAAATCCTTTTTCTCAGTACACGCACACTGTTATATATTCTACCACAAACTACCCTGTATCGGAACTTTTATTTTGTAAAAGATTGTACCATTTTTCCCAATAAATTTTGTCAAAAATTCCGTATTGAAAAAGCGCGCAATCTGTAGTAGATTACGCGCTTCCACATAAATTTGTTTCCTATTTACCATTTTTTTCGCTTCGACACCTTCAACCGGTTCATCGCCCTTGAAAGCGAAGCCTGTGTCCGGTAATATTCCTGTATACTCTGTTTCTGACGAAGCTTTTCTTCTGCATACTCCATCTGCTCCTGGGCATGTCTGGCATCGATATCCTCCGGTTTCTCTGCCGTCTGCACCAGCATCGTCACACGGTTGTTGACGATCTCAAGGAATCCGGCTCCGACCGCAAGGTTCACCCATTCGCCTTCTTCAAACTGAAGCATTGCCTCACCGATCACCACAGCGATCACCATATCTTCATGGTGCGGAAGAATTTCCATTCCACCGCCGTCCGGTACCGGCACGATCATCTTTCTGCAACGTCCTTCATAGAATACCCGGTCACTGGAAATGATTTTAAGTCCAAATGTATCCATACCTGGCACCTCTATTCTGCTTTTTCAGCCTTTGCCTTCTCGATGACTTCATCAATCGTTCCTACATTGAAGAATGCATTCTCCGGATACTCATCCATTTCTCCGTCGAGGATCATCTTAAATCCTCGGATCGTCTCTTTCAGAGGTACATATTTTCCCGGAACTCCGGTAAATGTCTCTGCAACGAAGAATGGCTGGGAGAGGAATTTCTGAATCTTTCTTGCTCTCATAACCGTTGCCTTGTCTTCATCGGAAAGCTCTTCCATACCAAGAATTGCGATGATATCCTGCAGCTCTTTGTATTTCTGCAGAACCTCTGTTACACGGTTTGCAACTTCATAATGTTCTTCTCCGACAATATCCGCCTCCAGAATACGGGAGTTAGATTCCAGTGGATCAACTGCCGGGTAAATACCCTGTTCTACAACCTTACGGGAGAGTACGGTTGTTGCATCCAGATGAGCAAATGTAGTTGCCGGTGCCGGGTCTGTAAGGTCATCGGCAGGGACATAAACAGCCTGTACGGATGTGACAGAACCATTCTTTGTAGATGCGATCCTCTCCTGCAGTTCACCCATTTCAGTTGCCAGTGTCGGCTGATAACCTACGGCTGATGGCATACGTCCAAGAAGTGCGGATACTTCGGAACCTGCCTGTGTAAAACGGAAAATATTATCAATGAAAAGAAGCACATTCTGATGTTCTTTATCACGGAAATATTCAGCCATTGTAAGTCCTGTCTCAGCGACACGCATACGTGCTCCAGGTGGTTCGTTCATCTGACCAAACACTAAGGCTGTCTTATCCAGAACTCCGGATGCTTTCATTTCTGTCCAGAGGTCGTTACCTTCACGGGAACGTTCTCCAACACCGGTAAAGATGGAATATCCGCCGTGCTCTGTGGCTACGTTACGGATCAGTTCCTGGATCAGTACAGTCTTACCTACACCGGCACCGCCGAACAGACCGATCTTACCACCTTTTGCATAAGGTGCAAGCAGGTCGATAACCTTGATTCCGGTTTCCAGGATTTCTACAACCGGGCTCTGGTCTTCAAATGACGGCGGATCTCTGTGGATCACCCAGTGTTCGGTATCTTCTTTGATTTCTTCGCCATTGTCGATGGTTTCTCCAAGTACGTTGAACAGACGTCCAAGGGTCTGCTCTCCAACCGGTACTTTAATTCCAGAACCGGTAGCGGTTACTTCCATGTCCTTGCAAAGTCCTTCACTTGCTGCCAGCATCAGACAACGAACCTCATCATTTCCCAGATGCTGCGCAACTTCCATAATACAGGTTTTTCCGTTGTTCTCCACCTGCAGGGCATCTTTGATGCACGGCAGATTTCCGTCTTCAAATACAACGTCAACAACTGGTCCCATGACCTGTACAATACGTCCTTTATTCATACCTGTTTTCACTTCCTTTTCCGTTTCTGGGCTTTGGCACCTGCACAAACCTCAGTAATTTCCTGTGTGATCGCAGCCTGCCTTGCCCTGTTATATATAATAGAAAGATCTTTGATGATTTCCTGCGCGCTGTCTGTTGCTGATTGCATTGCTGTCATTCGCGCATTGTGTTCGCTTGCATATGCCTCTACCAGACATCCATAGATCATACCAACCACGTAGTTTGGTACGATGCTGTCCAGAACAGCCTCTGCTGATGGATAAAGCGCGATCGCCTCTCTATGGATGTTAAGCGGCATTTTCATTTCATTAAATGAAGATCTCTCAAGCGGCAGGATCTTCATTTTTTCAACCGTTGTCAGCATCGAATTTTCCATTCTGGTGTAAACGATGTAGACCTCGTCCAGTTCACCTCTCTCATACTGGGAAAGAATCACTTCCGCGATATCTCTTGCCCTGTGCATGGTCGGTTTCTGCACAGTATAAAGGAAATTGGTGTCAATTTCCACACCCTTATTCGCATAATAGTGTCTGCCAAGCTCACCGACTACGAACAGCTTATGCTCTCCCGGTTCCTCCAGGATCTCATCCTCCACCTTGACAATGTTGTGGTTGTAAGCTCCTGCAAGTCCTTTATCCGCAGTAATGACAATGGAACCTATCTTTCGTTTCTCTTTTGGAATCTCTTCCCGCACATCAAAATACCGGTGCTCGATCTCAGGAATATGCCTCAGGATTCTGGAAATCTCTCCCTGAAGTCCGTAAAAGTACGGCTCTGAATCTGTCAGCTTTTTCTTCGCCTGTCTCATCTTGGTAGACGAGATCATATACATGGCGTTCGTGATCTTCATCGTATCTTTGACGCTGTTGATTCGAGTCTGTATTTCTCTGATATTTGCCATATTAACACCTGCTGTCTTTGAATTCCTTCGCTGTTTCCACAATCTTTGCAGCCAGTTCATCGGACAGAGCCTTTGTCTGCTCAATCTCTTCACTGATTTCCGGATGAACTGTTGCAAAATAATTCAGCATATCCATCTGGAATTTCTTAACCTCTTTTACCGGAATTCCCAGAAGCACTTTATTTCGTGCTGCGCAGAGGGTGATGACCATCTCATGCATGGACATTGGATGTCCGAGTGGCTGTTTCAGAAGTTCCATCAGACCAGATCCATATTCCAGCTGTTCCTTTGTTGCTGCATCCAGATCGGAACTGAACTGTGTGAATACTTCCATCTCACGATACTGTGCAAGATCGATACGGATACTTCCGGCTGCCTTCTTCATTGCCTTTGTCTGTGCTGCACCACCAACACGGGATACGGAAAGACCTACGTTAACCGCCGGTCTCATTCCTGAGAAGAACAGATCACTTTCCAGGAAGATCTGTCCATCTGTAATGGAAATGACGTTGGTCGGAATGTATGCAGATACATCTCCTGCCTGTGTCTCGATGATTGGAAGTGCTGTGATCGAACCGCCTCCCATTTCATCGCTTAAACGGCTTGATCTCTCAAGCAGTCTTGAATGCAGATAGAAAACATCTCCAGGATAAGCTTCACGTCCCGGTGAACGTCCAAGAAGCAGGGACAGCGCACGGTATGCAACTGCGTGCTTTGAAAGATCATCGTAAACGATCAGGACATCTTTTCCTTTATGCATGAAATGTTCTGCAATCGCGGTTCCTGCATATGGTGCAATATACTGAAGCGGTGCACAGTCACTTGCTGTTGATGCTACTACGATGGTGTAATCCATTGCGCCGCCGTTTTTAAAAGTATTGACAACCTTTGCGATCGTTGATGCTTTCTGACCGATTGCTACATAGATACAGATGACATCCTTACCCTTCTGATTCAAAATCGTGTCTGTAGCAATGGAAGTCTTTCCTGTCTGACGGTCTCCAATGATCAACTCTCTCTGTCCACGTCCGATCGGGAACATAGAATCGATAGAAAGGATTCCTGTTTCCATTGGAACGCTGACGGATTTACGGTCTACAATTCCTGGTGCTTCATTTTCAATCGGTCTGTAATCTTCTGCTTCGATTTCTCCCGCTCCGTCAATCGGAGCTCCAAGTGCATTTACGACACGTCCGATAAATTTATCGCCAACCGGTACTCCGGCTTTCTTTTTGGTACGCATCACTTTCGTACCTTCTTTGATCTCTACATCTGATCCGAACAGGATGCAGCCGATCGTATCTTTCTGAATGTCCTGAACCATACCTTTCAGTCCATTTTCAAATGTCACGATTTCTCCGTACATTGCATGCTCTATTCCATAGATATTTGCAATTCCGTCACCGACAGAGACAACCGTACCGACCTCGCTGTCTTTACTGATCTGATCAAAGTTCTCTATTTCATTTTTCAGAATAGAAATAATTTCATCTGAGCTAATTGAACTCACTTTGTTCACCTCCAGGTCAATTTTTGCTCTAATCTCGATAATCTTCCTTTCAGACTCCAGTCATATTCATCATCACCGGTCTTTAAGATAAATCCACCAAGTAATGCCGGATCTTTGACTATCTCGATCTTCACATCTGTCTTATGGTACTTCTCACAAAGAAATTCTCTGATTTTCTCAAGCCGCTTTTCATCTGGTGCTTCCACACAGGTAAGCGTTGCCATCTGGATTCCTTCCTGCATTTTACAGTATCTGTCATAAGCAAAAAGAATCTGACTGATCTCGCTCATTCTCTGATTACGGCATACAACCTTGAGAAAGTTTTTTATTTCTTCCGGGAAAATCTTGTCGATCGAACTTAATTTTTCCCGCATCGGTACCACCGGACTTGCAAATGTTTCTTCAAGCACCGGTACTTCTTCAAAAAGCTTTTCAGTCTCTCCTACCGCTTCTTTTGAAATTCCAAGCTCATATAAAACATGTGCATACTGTTTTGCCGAAGGGCTACAGCAATACTCTTTATTTAACCTCTTTATTGACATGAGCATCACCTGCACCTTTCAGAAACTGATCATATATATCCTGATTTCCTTTTGTGTCATCCACAATCTTACGTGCTGCCTGCATTGCCAGTCCTGCGATCTCACTTTGCAGATCATTCATGGTCTGTTTGCGTTCATTTTCAATCGTCTTTCTGGCATCTTTCAGGATTCCTACGGCTTCCGTATTGGCTTCCTGAAGGATACGCTCTGATTCTCCGGCTGCAGTTTTCTTAGCTTTTTCCACGATCTGAATGGATTCTGCCTTTGCTCCTTCCAGAGCCTTTTCATATTCCGCTTTCAGTCTCGCCGCTTCTTCCTGACTATCACTGGCATTTTTCAGTCCGTCAGCAATCATTTTTTCACGTTTTTCCATAATTCCCATTACTGGTTTGAATAAGAATTTTTTCAGCAAAAGATAAAAGACAATCAGGTTGATGATCGTAAAGAGAAGGCTTACATTAAACTGTATCACCTGTCCCACCTGCCTTTCTTCATTTTACTTTTCTTATTTCAGCATTAAGATGATAAGAAGTCCGATAATGAAACCGTAAATAGCGGTTGCCTCTGCAAGTGCACAACCCAGGATCAGGTTCTTGCTGATCTTGCTTTCTGCTTCCGGCTGTCTTGCGATCGCGTCTACTGCTTTACCTGTTGCAAGGCTGATTCCAAGTCCTGCTCCTAAACCTGTTAAAACTGCTACTGCTGCTCCAATTGCTACTAACATAATCTTAATCTCCTTTTTTCTTATAGATTTGTGTTTCTTCTGTCATTTCGGGATTATTCCTGCTCCTCATTCATGAAAAGTGCTGTCAGGAATACGAATACATATGCCTGCAGGAATCCATCGAAAATATCGAAGTAAAAACTAAATGGTATCGGGATAAGAACCGGAGCCACTGCTTTTAAAAGCTCCATGATAACAAACGCTCCCAATACATTACCGAACAGACGCATGCAAAGTGATAATGGTCTGATCACAATCTCCAGAACCATAATTGGTGCTACGAATGGTACCGGCTTTGCAAAATGCGCCGCCCAGTGCTTAAATCCATTCTTCCGGATTCCGGAAAATTCAATCAGGCACATACTCATGATCGCAAGTGCTGCTGTTACATTGAGGTCTTTTGTCGGTGACTTAAATCCGAACAGACCAATGATATTGGCTATCCCAATATAGATAAGCACTGTAATCAGATACGGAATATATTTCCTGTTTTCTTTTCCCATGATGTCTTCAAAGAAGTCCAGTCCTTTTCCTATTGCGGATTCCAATAAAAGCTGAACCTTTCCCGGATTTTCGACGCTCAAGCTTCGGACAAATATGATACAAAGTCCTACGATTACCGCCATGATGATCCAGGTAACTACGACCGACTCTTTTACCGGTATTCCGCCGAATATCGGGATCGTAAACACTGTCTCGCAGTTCAGCTCTTCTAACAGAGTCTCTGTTAAATGTTCCGTATCGCTCCCTCCCTTTCGTTTTATTTATTCTTATTTTATAGTACTTTTCAGAGCGTCCTCTAAAAGTCATGCTTATATTACGCTCACACTTTTTCTTTGTCAATATTTTCAGCTTTTGTAGATTGTACAGTAAAAAAACCAATTTTTTTATCTATTTTCACTATCTTCATCTGTTTTTCTTTTATTTTCTTTAGCTGTTTTTACTTCTATTTTTTGACACTTTTTTTAGTTTGTAGCATTCGAGATTCTTTTTTGACGGATTTTGTGCTTTTGTGCAGTTGAATTTTTGGCATTTTTTACAATTATTTTCTTTTATTTTTATGCACTATGTATAGTGACTATGTCGAATATATATATCTAGCGGGATGATTATTTTGTTTTGGAAATGAAGAGTTGATTTGGACTTGCGCTATCACCATTCCGCACTTGGTCCATTAGATAAAAAAAGGACTCAAACTGAGTCCTTCAAGTTACAGGGGATGACAGAATCGAACTGCCGCTAAGAGTTTTGGAGACTCCTGTCATACCATTTGACCAATCCCCTATATGAAATTGTTGATTGCTGAAGCAACCATGGACTATAATAACACAATGGCTGCTTCCTGTCAATCATTTATTCAATATTTCCTTTGCGTCCTTTGCAAATAATTTCTTCGCACAGGTTTCACTTACAGATTGCCCCTGCTGATCTGATCGATCTTTTTCAGTTCTTCCCGGGTGAACTTCGTATTCTGCACAATCTCCACATTCTGAATGATCTGCTCCGGTCTGGACGCTCCGATCAGCACACTGGTCACATCCTCATCTTTCAGGATCCAGCTCAGTGCCATCTGTGCAAGAGACTGTCCTCTCTCACCTGCCATCTTGTTCAGAGCCTCGATCTGCGCAAGCTTTTCTTTCGTCAATGCATCGGCATGTAGAAACCTTCCATCCACAGCAATCCGGCTGTCTGACGGTATTCCGTGCAGATATTTATCTGTCAGAAGCCCCTGTGCCAGCGGACTAAATGCAATGATTCCTTTTCCCATCTGGTTCGCCGTCTTTTTCAAGCCGTTCTGTTCAATCGTCCGGTCAAAAATGGAATACCGGTTCTGGTTAATGACAAACGGACATTTCAGATCTTCCAGAATCTCCGCTGCACGTACCATTGTCGGACCATCATAGTTAGAAATTCCGACATAAAGTGCCTTCCCACTCTTTACGATGGAATCGAGTGCTCCCATGGTTTCTTCCAGTGGGGTATTCGGATCCATTCTGTGATGATAGAAGATATCTACATAATCCATCTCCATTCTCTTCAGGCTCTGGTCAAGGCTTGCGAGCAGATACTTTCTGCTTCCCCAGTTCCCGTAAGGTCCCGGCCACATATCATAGCCTGCCTTGGTACTGATGATCATCTCGTCCCTGTATGGTGCAAAGTCTTCTTTTAAAATCTTCCCAAAATTCTTCTCAGCACTTCCGTATTCCGGTCCATAGTTATTCGCAAGATCGAAATGGGTGATTCCCAGATCAAATGCTGTCCTCAACATTGCCTTCATATTCTCCGGATCCGCATTGGTTCCAAAATTGTGCCAGAGTCCTAAAGAAACTGCCGGCAGCAAAAGCCCGCTTTTCCCACAACGGTTATATACCATGGTATCATATCTCTCAGATGATGCTGTATACATAATTCATTTTCTCCTTCATTATCTCTGAATTGAAACTTTACTATTTCTTTTACAGATTTCTCTTATCAGATATGATACCTTTTTCCTGCATAAATGTCCAGTAAATCCCGGCATCTGCCCTTTTTCTGCCGGAAAACGGGATTCTTTTTGTAACCGTCAGCCGGAAATTACATCTGTCTCAGAAGATTTACCATTTCGATTGCAGAAAGTGCACAGTCATATCCCTTATTTCCGCCTTTACTTCCGGCTCTTGAAATTGCCTGCTCGATATTTTCAGTCGTGATCACACCAAATAATACCGGCACTCCGGTTGCAAGTCCGACCTGTGCGATTCCTTTGGATACCTCATTGCAGACATAATCATAATGCGTTGTGTCTCCACGGATCACTGCTCCCACACAGATCACCGCATCATACTTTCCGGATGCCGCCATTTTAGAAGCTGCTGTCGGAATCTCAAATGCTCCCGGTACCCATGCTGCCGTTATGTTTTCATCCTCCACGCCATGGCGTACCAGCCCGTCTACCGCACCACCAAGTAGTTTATTAACAATAATCTCATTAAATCTTGAAGCAACAATTCCTACTTTCATTCCTTCTGGTGCTACTACTTTTCCTTCTAATACATTGATCTGTCTCATGTTTTTTTCCTCCTGTAATTAAAGTGTTTCTTCTATGATAAATACTGTTTATTCTCTTTTTACTGAAATTTGATTTCTTTAAAGATATGTCCCATCTTTTCCTGCTTCGTCTTCATATAAAATGCATCAAATTTCTGCGGTGCTATTTCAATCGGTACTCTCTCATGGATTGCAAGCCCGAAACCGGAAAGTCCATATACCTTCTCCGGATTATTTGTAAGAAGCCGGAGTGATTTTACTCCCAGATCCGATAGAATCTGAGCCCCTACCCAGTATTCCCTAAGATCCGGTGCAAATCCCAGACGGATGTTGGCTTCCACGGTATCGTATCCCTGTTCCTGAAGTTCATACGCTTTCAGCTTGTTGATCAGACCGATTCCCCTTCCCTCCTGTCGCATATACAGAAGAACTCCTCTTCCTTCTCTCTCGATCTGCTGCATCGCCGACTGCAGCTGCTTTCCACAATCGCAGCGGAGAGATCCGAAAGTATCGCCGGTCAGGCACTCGGAATGTACACGGCACAGAACATCTTCCCCATCGCCAATCTCACCTTTCACCAATGCCACATGATGTTCACCGGTGATGTCATTCACATACCCATAAATCTGAAATTCTCCATACTGGGTTGGCATCTTTGCACATGCTTCCCTTACGACATGTTTTTCATGGATCCTGCAGTAATCCTGCAGATCTTTGATCGTAATAAATTTCAGGTCGTACTTCTTCGCCAGCTTCCAGAGATTCTCTGTCCGCATCATCGTTCCGTCCTCTTCCATAATTTCACAGCAGATTCCACATTCTTTCAGTCCGGCAAGACGCATCAGATCAACCGTTGCCTCGGTATGACCATTTCTTACCAACACACCTCCATGCCTTGCCACCAGCGGAAATACATGCCCCGGTCTTCGAAGGTCCTGCGGTTTCGTTCCTTCTTCTGTCAAGCTGCGCATAGTATATCCGCGCTCTGCTGCTGAAATTCCCGTTGTCGTATCCACATGGTCAACGGATACCGTAAATGCAGTCGAATGGTTATCTGTATTTTCGGAGACCATCTGTGAAAGCCCAAGCCGTCCGGCCAGCGCTGCACTCATCGGTGTGCAGATCAGCCCTTTCGCATGGCATGCCATAAAATTGATATTCTCCTGAGTTGCAAATTCCGCCGCACAGATCATATCTCCTTCATTTTCCCGGTCCGGATCATCCGTTACCAGAACGATCCTTCCACGGCGCAATTCTTCAAGTGCCTCTTCTACGCTATTGTATTGATACTGTTTCTCCATTTGTTACTTCCTCCTGTCCGATCTATAACTTATTTTTATCCTGTTCTTCTGTATGCTTTCCATTCCGGTCCCGGAATTTCTTCGCATCAAATTCCATACTCCTCTAATAATTCCATGGTAAGTCCACCACATTTTCCAGCCGGTTCCGATGGTGTAAGAAACTTTTTAATATACTTCCCTACAATATCATTTTCCAGATTCACCCTGTCCCCAGCTTTTTTCTTCAGCAGTGTGGTCTCCTCTCCGGTATGAGGAATGACTGATACCTGAAAGCTTTTTTCACTTACTTCTGCCACTGTCAGACTGATCCCGTCAATACAGATTGAACCTTTTTCTACGATCAGTTCCAGAATCTCCGGCGTTGTCCGGATTTTTACCCATACCGCATTTTCTTCCTTTCTGAGTTCTTCAATCATTCCGGTCCCGTCAATATGCCCTGCAACGATATGTCCACCGAATCTGCCATCTGCCGCCATCGCGCGTTCCAGATTCACTTTCTCACCAATCTTCGTATCACCAAGGTTGGTTCTTCTCACTGTTTCCGCCATCACATCTGCGGTAAATCCATCCTTTTCCAGAGAAACCACCGTCAGGCAGACACCATTTACCGCAATACTGTCTCCGATCCTGGTTCCGCCGAGTACTTTTTTTGCCCGGATCGCAATCTTCCCGGATGATCCAGAAAGTCGGAGTGACCGGATAGATCCGGTTTCTTCTACAATTCCTGTAAACATTTACATTTCCTCCAAAACCTTATACTCTGCCAGAATATCTTCTCCAACTTGCGAGATTCTCATAAGCTGTAGCTTGATGGCATCGTCTACTTTCTCAACTCCAAAGCCTTCCACCGGAGTCTTTCCGCCTCTTCCGCCAAAAATTTTCGGTGCGATAAAAGCTTTCACCTCATTTACGATACCGGATTGCAGGGCATCCTCATTTAAAGTTCCACCGCCTTCAATAAGTACACTGTCAATTCCCAGCTCTCCAAGCTTTCTCATCAGAAGCTGCAGATTGATCTCCCCTTTTTCCGAAGGAACGCTGAGAAGCACGACTCCAAGCTTTTCCAGACTGTGTTTTTTCTCTTCTAAACAAATCGCATTTCCCTTTTCACCGGCATATGCAACGATCGTCCGGTATCTCCCTGCTGTCTGGCAGATCTGACTGTCCAGTGGGATCCTGAGCATACTGTCACAGATAATTCTGACCGGACTTTTCTTTCCCTCCAGACGCACATTCAGCATCGGATCATCTGCCAGAACCGTTCCGATTCCTGCCATGATCGCCATATAGTCATGGCGCATCTCATGTACCAGACTTCTTGCTTCCTCACCGGATATCCATTTTGATGCTCCTGTTTTTGTCGCAATCTTTCCGTCTGCCGTCATTGCGTATTTCATCACCACATAGGGCAGCCCTGTTGTGATATAGTGGAAAAAGACCGGATTTAACGCATCACATTCTTCGCGCAGGAAATCCTCTTCCACCCGGACGCCTGCCTCGCGTAAAATCTTTGCTCCTTTGCCGGACACTTTCGGATTCGGATCTCTCGATCCGATCACAACCCGTGCGATCTTCTGTTCCAGAATCGCTTCCGTACATGGTGGTGTCTTCCCATAATGGCAGCACGGCTCCAGCGTCACATAAAGTGTTGCTCCCTCGGCGCTTTCTGTCAGGGATGCGATTGCGTTCCGTTCTGCATGAAGCTCACCACATTTTTCGTGATATCCTTCCCCGATAATGCTTCCGTCCTTTACGATCACGGCACCAACCATCGGGTTTGGATTTGTCCATCCACGTCCTTTTTTTGCCAGTTCAATTGCACGACGCATGTAAAATTCATCTGTCATTTTTTCTCCTTTCTCATCTCTCCCGGAAACGTTCTCCGGTAAATGTACTCTGCTAAACATTTTAGATATGTTGCCGGATAAGTCTCTTTTCAAAAATGTGCTTTGGCATATAGGAAAAGCCCTGACAGATTCTCTTACCTGTCAGGGCTTTCTTTCTCAGTTATATCGCTGTACGCTCTGTCATACTTCTCGGAAATACCATTTTCTCATCGAATCCGGCCTCGGCATTTTATTTTCCGGAAAATAAAAACTCTGGAATGATTCCCATTCCAGAGCGTTTTACTTTTTATTCCTGCATATATGATAGAAACCGCTTTTATCAGCAACGATTCAACTTCTTCCATCCAGACTTTACTGTCGGCACTGGAATCTCACCAGTTCATGCCTTACGGCTCGCGGGCTTTACCGCCGGTGGGGAATTTCGCCCCGCCCTGAAGCATTATTTGGTTTTACTAAACTTACTATAGCACGTTACAGCAGTAATTGCAAGATTATTTTTTCGACAAACCCGTATGTTTATGCTATTCTTATATGGAGATATCAGAGTCCGCTTATTACCAGGCTGGTACAGATGGTTATTTCATTTAATCTGGCTTTAAGAAAGACGAGGAATTCAAAAACATGTTTCATAAATTTTTAAAATACATTTCCCAGAGTATTTCCGGAATGATCGGTGTCTCCGTCTACATTCTGGCAGATACCTTTTTTATCTCTTACAAATGCGGTGCAGATGGACTTGCTGCCCTGAATCTGATCCTGCCGGTGTTCGGTCTGGTCTTCGCAATCGGTTCGATGATCGGAATCGGCTCCGCCACACGATACAATATCAGCACAGCCAAAGGTTCACCTTCGGACTACTATTTTACCCAGTCCATCTTCTGGTGTCTCATATGCAGCATTCCTTTTATGCTCACCGGAATCTTCATTCCGCATAAAGCACTTGCACTTTTAGGGGCAGATGCCGGGCTCATCCGGCTTGGACGTAATTATATGCGTATCGTCCTGCTCTTTACCCCGTTTTTTATGTCAAACTATACCTTCACGGCATTTGCGAGGAATGACCATGCGACTTCTATCGCCATGATCGGTTCCATTTCCGGAAGCTTCTTTAATATTTTATTTGACTATATTTTCATGTTCCCTTTGAATCTTGGATTTCTGGGGGCTGCACTTGCAACCGCTCTTTCACCGGTTGTGACGATGCTGGTATGTTCGACACATTATCTTGGAAAGAATAACCATGTAGAGTTTCACTGGCGCAAGCCCTCTCTTCGCCGGATCATCGGATGCTGCCAGCTTGGTGTTTCTGCATTTTTTGCTGAAATTTCTTCCGCTGTCATTACGATTATATTTAACATGCTGATCCTGCGCATTGCGGGAAATATCGGGATCGCAGCCTACGGCGTAGTTGCAAATATTTCACTGGTCGCAATGGCAATCCTAAACGGACTTGCCCAGGGTGCACAGCCGCTGATCAGCCAGAGTTACGGAAAGGGTGAACATGATCTAGTCCGTAAATTTCTCAACTGGTCTCTTGCTGCAGCACTTCTGATCGAGCTTGTGATCGTTGTACTGATCTACGGATTTACGGATACCTTTATCAGTATCTTTAACAGCGAACATAATCTCCAGCTGCTTGCTTACGCCCATACTGGTCTTAGGCTTTATTTCCTGGGCTTTTTAGTCGCCGGTATCAATATTGTGCTGGTTGCCTATTTTTCCGCAATCGACAGAGCATGTCCTGCCGTCCTTGGTTCTGTTATGCGCGGCATTATCGCAATTGCTTTCTGTGCAATCCTGTTCTCACAGATTCTGGGGCTGAATGGAATCTGGCTTTCTTTCTTAGGATCGGAAATCATCACATTTTTTGTGATTCTGATTTTCCGGAAATCTTGATTTTGTAATTGACAATTTTTCTTTTATCATGTATTCTTTAATTATAGTAACGATTCTTATTATCAAGTTTTGAAAGTCAGGAGGAATGTCATATGGATAAAAAAGCACTTTACAATTTATCTTATGGAGTATTTATGCTTGCAACACGCTCTGGGAATGTAGTAAACGGATGTATTACCAACACCTGCATCCAGGTTGCGAATAATCCGGTACGGATCGCAATCTCTGTGCTGAATAGCAACTATACCTGTGATCTGATCAAAGAGAGCGGCATTTTTACGTTAAGCCTGCTTGACAAGACCTGCTCTTTTGAAACGATCCGGCATTTCGGTTTCCAGTCCGGCAGAGATGTTGATAAATTCGCAAATATCACTGCACCTGCAGATGAAAATGCAGTTCCTTACCTCGGATGGCAGACCTGTTCTGTTCTCAGCGCAAAAGTAGTTTCCAGACAGGATCTTGGAACACATACCCTTTTTATTGCTGAAGTAACCGATGCGAAACTTTTAAGTGACAATCCGCCTCTGACTTACGCAGATTATCAGGCACATGTAAAGCCAAAACCAGAACAGAAAAAAGAGGATAAGAAGATTATCGGATGGCGCTGTAAGATCTGCAATTATGTATACGAAGGAAGCAATCTTCCGGAAGAATTTACCTGCCCGCTCTGTGGACACGGCGCAGATGATTTCGAACCGATTTATGAAAATGCATAGCCTGTTGGAAATAGACGTTTCAAAAAGAGGGAGTGTATGACTTGAGTTTAAGTCACGCACTCCCTCTTCCAAATTTCCTGTTTTCCGATATTCCTTTTCTAAAATACCATCAGTTTATAAATATTTTCCACATCTTTCTGATCAAGAGTTGCAAATCCTTCCACTGTACCAGTATTTACATCTCCATAACAGCAGGTATGTGCCAGCTTTTCAATATCTTCTTCTTTGGCTCCAAGCTCTGCAAAATTCTTTGGCATCCCAATCGAAATTAAAAAGTTTCGAAGTGCCTCAATTCCTTCCAGTGCCGTTCTCTTTGGATCTGCAAAATCCATCTGACAGCCCCAGACACGGACTGCAGCCTGTGCAAAACGCATCACATTGTGTTCCAGTGTATAAGTAAATACAGCCGGCATAACAACCGCAAGCCCTGCACCGTGCGCGCAGTCATACAATGCAGATAATTCGTGCTCGATGTTATGGCTTGTCCAGTCCTGTGTACGTCCTACTCCGCAGGAATTATTGTGTGCCATCATACCTGCCCACATGATGTTTGCTCTTGCCTGATAATTATCCGGGTCTGCAATGACTCTCGGTCCTTCATGGATCATCGTCAGAAGAAGCCCTTCGATCATACGGTCTGTCACTTCTACTTCTTCGGTATTGGTCAGATAACGCTCATACAGATGTGCCATAATATCTGTAATTCCGCAAGCTGTCTGATATGCCGGAAGTGTCTGCGTAAGTGCCGGGTTCATGATCGTGAATTTCGGACGGAATGCTTCTCCGGTTGCCCCTCTTTTGAACATTCCTTCTTCTTTTGTAATAACAGAGTCCGGTGATCCTTCACTTCCTGCAGCTGAAATCGTAATAACTGTTCCGATCGGAAGTGCTTCCTCGACAAGCTTTCCTTCATAATAATCCCAAAAATCTCCATCGTATACTGCACCTGCCGCAATTGCCTTTGCGGAATCAATTGTACTTCCGCCTCCGACTGCCAGTACAAAATCTACTTTTTCTTTCCGGCACAGATCGATTCCTTCATATACAAGACCACTTCTCGGATTTGGCTTTACGCCGCCTAATTCTACATAAGAAACCCCTTCTCTGTCCAGAGATTTCTTAACACGATCCAAAAGTCCGGAACGAATGACAGAACCTCCGCCATAATGGAGTAGTACACGACTGCCGCCAAAACGTTTTACATACTTTCCGGTATCATTTTCTGTATCCTTACCAAAAGCAAAATAAGTCGGTGCATAAAATGTGAAATTTTCCATCTTTTATTTCCTTCTTTCCTCTTATGATTTTCTGCTAATTTTTAGTATAAATCCTTTTTTGAGACTTCGCAAGATGACGTAGAAAATATTATGCTCTCCCTGTTCTTCAGATAAATTTTCGTAATACATCCAAGCCAAAATCAGTATTTTTCTTATCCATAGCCGTATTTTCTCTTAGTTGTCCTCCAGTGCAAACTCTGCAAATTTCTCCATCTCTTTTGTCTTGAACTTATTTTTATGATAGAAAATCTGACGATACATCGTAATTTCTATATCTTTCACATCCAAAAGTGTGAGTTTCTTTTTCTCAATATCATCTTCTACTGCAAAACGTGGCAGGAATGAAACGCCTCCCCCACGCATCAGCATTTTTTTGATAAATGCAGTATCACTGATCTCCAGCATCGGAGAAAGCTCTTTTCTTCTTAACGCCAGCTGACCATCAAGTGCCTGCCTGTAATTGGCATTGCGCTCTGTAAGATAAAAAGACTCTTTCAGCAGATCATCAAGCAATAAATTTCTTTCTTTTGCCAGCCGGTGACTGACTGATGTCACAAACATAACCGGTTCTGCCTTCTCCATCACCTTGATCCAGTTGCTGTCCCATCTTGGTGTATCCAGAATATAGATCAGATCCAGTTCATTATGTTCCATCATCTGGATCAGCTTTTCCGGAGAATCTACCGTAATCCGGATAGAAACCCTGGGATACTGTTCCCTGAATTTCCTTATGATCTTTGGAAATTTCACCGTACACAGAGACTCGATCGTCCCAATGTGAAGTGGATTTTTCAATTCATCCGTATCATTCATGGATGCTTTCGCCTGATGAACATCATAAAGGATCCGGTTGGCATGCTCCAGAAATTCTTCCCCCTGCGGGGTAAGCACCACTTTCTTTCCTGTCCTGTCGAACAGCCTTTTCCCAAGTTCGTTTTCCAGCTGGCGGATCTGAACCGTCACTGCCGACTGCGAATACCCCAGCATCTCTGCCGTTCTGGAAAAGCTCTGCATCTGCGCGATCTGTGTAAAAGTCTGTAATTGACGTAATTCCATCTTCTGACTCCATTATGAAAAATTTTCAACGTCTTCATAAAATCTATGAATTTGTTTCACTCATAAGTTGATGGTACAATATAACTAATAAGACGTCAATCCTTTTTACTTACGTAAAACAATTATTTTACAGGAGGTTTACTATGTCCTTTATCAGTGTTTTTGATGTCATGGGACCGAATATGATCGGACCATCAAGCTCCCATACTGCAGGAGCCGCCAGAATTGCTCTGCTTGCAAGAAAGCTTCTCACCGGTTCTCTTAAAAAAGTAGAATTTACCCTTTATGGATCTTTTGCCAAAACCTATCATGGTCATGGTACGGACCGTGCTCTTCTCGGCGGTATTATGGGATTTGCCACCGATGACGTGCGCATCCGCGATTCCTTCCAGATCGCGACAGACAACGGAATCGAATATTCTTTCATTCCGAACAACGTAGAAACCGACGTACACCCGAATACCGTTGATATCCTGATGGTAAATGAAGAAGGGCAGGAGATGACGATCCGCGGAGAATCTCTCGGTGGCGGAAAAGCCCGCCTGTGCCGGATCAATGGTGTGGAGGTTGATTTTACCGGAGAATACAGCTCGATCGTCGTCGTCCAGAAAGATGCACCGGGCGTTGTTGCTTACATTACCAAATGCCTCAGTGAACTTGGAATCAATATCGCATTCATGCGTCTGTTCCGCGAATCCAAAGGAAATACCGCTTATACCATCGTAGAATCCGATGATCTGGTACCGGAAGATATCGCAGATACAATCAGAAGAAACAAAAATGTATACAACGTTATGGTTGTTCAGATGTAATTGGAAGGAGAATACAGATTATGGATTTTAGAAATGCAAAAGAATTATTAAAAGTCTGTCAGGAACAAGGCCTTTCAATTTCTGCTGTGATGCTTCAGAGAGAGCTCACAGAGGGAGAACAGGATCCGGAAGAGACAGACCGCAAAATGGATCGTGTTCTTGAGATCATGAAATCAGCCGCTTCTACTCCGATCCATACCCCGGTCAAATCCATGGGTGGACTGATCGGTGGCGAAGCAAAAAAGATCTCAGATCACAAAGATACCGGAAAAGGTCTTTGCGGAGATCTTCTGGAAAGAGCTGTCATTTACGCGATGGCAACTCTGGAAACCAATGCTTCCATGGGTGTGATCGTAGCTTCCCCGACTGCCGGATCTGCCGGTATCGTTCCGGGACTTCTGCTTGCCCTCCAGGAAACCTATGATCTTTCCGATGAACAGATCAAGCAGGGACTTTATAATGCCAGCGCGATCGGTTATCTTGCTATGCGCAATGCAACTGTCGCCGGAGCAGTCGGTGGATGTCAGGCAGAAGTCGGAATCGCATCTGCAATGGCGGCATCTGCAACCGTTGAACTGATGGGCGGATCCCCGGAACAATCCCTTGCCGCAGCATCCACTGTTCTTATGAATATGCTCGGTCTGGTCTGCGATCCGGTCGGCGGGCTGGTCGAATATCCTTGCCAGAACCGTAATGCTGCCGGTGTGGCAAATGCAACGATCGCTGCAGAAATCGCCCTTTCCGGAGTACGACAGCTGATTCCATTCGATGAAATGCTGGAAGCGGTGTACACTGTAGGAAAGCGTCTTCCGGCAGAGCTTCGGGAGACAGCTCTCGGCGGATGCGCAACGACACCGTCTGCATGCGCAGCCTGCCATATGTGTGATTAAGCTGTGTAATGTTTTGCAAATATAGACCAGCACACACTGCTTACAATTTTACGATATAAAAAGCTTCTTTTTCAGAAACGGCCCTCCTGTTTTTCTGAAAAGAAGCTTTTTTGTTTACTTATTTTGATTTTCTCACTTACTATTATGACATCTCATAATAATGTGCATAAATTCCACCCTGCTCAAGCAATTCATCATGATTTCCCCGTTCAGCGATTCCATTATTTGCAACCACAAGAATCTCATCCGCATTGCGGATCGTAGAAAGCCGGTGTGCGATCGTGATCGTGGTCCGGTTCTTCGCAAGCTCTTCCAGGCTCTGCTGGATCCAGCGCTCACTCTCATTGTCAAGCGCACTGGTCGCCTCGTCCAAAATCAATATCGGCGGGTTCTTAAGAAATACTCTTGCAATCGAAATTCTCTGCTTCTGTCCACCCGACAGACGGGTTCCTCGTTCTCCTACAAAGCTGTCATATCCATCCGGCAGGGACATGATAAATTCATGGATATTTGCCTTCTTCGCCGCATCGATAATTTCTTCCATCGATGCCCCCGGTTTTCCATAAGCAATATTTTCCCTGATCGATCCACAGAACAGATAGACATCCTGCTGTACCAGTCCGATCTGGCTTCTCAGACTTTCCAGTGTCAGCTTTCTTACATCCTGCCCGTCGATCGTGATCACACCTCCGGTCACATCATAAAATCTTGGAAGCAGGGAACAGATCGTCGTCTTTCCACTTCCCGACGGTCCCACAAGGGCAATGGATCTGCCAGCCGGGATCTTAAAAGATACCCGATCCAGTACCGGCGTATCATCATCGCTGTAATGGAAAGAAACATTTTTATATTCCACTTCACCCTTTACATTTTCAAGTGGCTCCGCATCCGGTGCATTTACAATCTCCGGCTCCGTCTCCACAACATCCAGAAAGCGCCGGAAACCGGAAAGACCTTTCTGCATCATCTCGGTAAGTTCCACAAGAATCTGGATCGGGCTGATAAAAATTCCGATGTAAAGCGCATACATGGCAAGATCGGCAGCTTCCATTTTCCCATGTGCAATCAGCCATCCGCCGAACACTAATGTGATCAGATACATCATTCCCTGGAAGAAAAGATTGCCACTCATAAAGCTTCCCATACAATGATAGTTTGCATCCTTGGATACCAGAAATCCTTCATTGCTTTTCTCGAATTTCTCCCGTTCAATCTTTTCATTTGCAAAAGACTGCACCACACGGATTCCCGCAAGTGTATCCTGCAGACTGGAATTGACATCCCCGATCTTTCTCCGGTTGTCCATAAAAGTCTCCTGCATCTGACGGTTCTGCTTATAAGAAAAGATCAGCATAAATACAACCATCACAAGCAGCGGAATCGCCAGTCTCCAGTTAATAAGAAACAAAAATGTAAACGAACCAACGATTTTAATTACGGATATAAATAAATTCTCCGGTCCATGGTGCGCAAACTCGGAAATATCAAACAGATCCGACACCAGCTTGCTCATCATCTGTCCGGAATTATTCTGGTCATAATAAGAAAAAGAAAGTCTCTCATAATGATCAAATAACTTCTGGCGCATATCCCGTTCCATATGTGCCCCCATCATATGGCCCTGATAACTGACATAATATTTACAAAATGTCTGTATGATATACATCACAAGCAAAGCCAGTCCGATCGGCAGAAGTGCTCCAAGGATCTGTGACGGATCCTCTGTAAATAAAGTCTTTGTCAGTGATCTTAAAATCTGTGGAAATGCAAGATCCACCAGACTGATGATCGCCGCACAGATCAGATCCAGAAAGAATACTGTCCTGTACGGCGCATAATATTTTACAAATTTTTTCAGTGTATGCATCACTTTCTTTTGTGCAATGTCCGGATTCCCCGTTTTATCACACTTTACCTCCTTGTCCCCAAAATCATATATTATTATATCGGGAATCTTTCGTTATTTCCACCTTATTCTCAAATTACTTTGGGAATTTTCCTTCCTTCATCTTTTTATTCTGCTGTTTTTATGCTATGATAGGACAGATTGTTATGAGAGTAACTTATTTATTTCACTTGAAAGGGGTATTTCTATGAATTTTATAACAAAAAGCTGGAAAGGCATCTTACTTTGTCTGGTCATCGCCGTTCCATGCTGGTTCCTCGGACAGACATTTCCAATCATCGGCGGACCGGTATTCGGTATCCTTGCCGGAATGATCATTACTTTATTATTAAAAGACAAATCCATGTTTCAGAACGGTATTACTTTTGTGTCAAAGAAGGTTCTTCAGTACGCTGTAATCCTTCTCGGTTTCGGACTGAATCTCTCCGTGATTCTGGAAACCGGAAAACAGTCACTGCCAATTATCGTAACGACGATTTCAACGTCCCTGATCATTGCATATCTGTTACATAAAGTTATGCACGTACCGGGAAATATTTCCACACTGGTCGGTGTCGGATCTTCCATCTGCGGAGGCTCTGCAATTGCCGCAACAGCACCGGTCATTGATGCGGATGATGAAGAAGTTGCACAGGCAATCTCTGTTATCTTCTTTTTCAACATGCTCGCCGCACTGTTCTTCCCATCACTTGGTGCACTGCTTGGATTTTCAACCAAAAGCGGGGAAGCCTTCGGTATCTTTGCCGGAACTGCGATCAACGATACCTCTTCCGTAACTGCAGCAGCTTCCACCTGGGATTCGCTCTACGCTCTCGGTTCTGCCACACTGGATAAGGCAGTTACGGTCAAACTTACCAGAACGCTCGCGATCATCCCGATCACACTGGTTCTCGCATTTATCCGGACACGCAGCTCCAAAGCCGAAGGAAAGAAAGTGGAATTTAAAAAGATTTTCCCGATGTTCATCCTCTACTTTGTTCTCGCTTCCGTAATCACAACGATCGCAACCTCAGCCGGCGTATCCGCAGATGTATTTACTCCGCTGAAGACACTCAGCAAGTTCTTCATCGTCCTCGCCATGAGTGCAGTCGGTCTGAATACGAATATCATCAAACTGATCAAAACCGGCGGCAAACCACTCGCTCTTGGTTTCTGCTGTTGGATCGGTATCACGATCGCCAGTCTTTCCATGCAGCATGTGCTTGGAATCTGGTAAATGAAAATCTTTCTCATACTTCAAAAGCCTTGCATAAAGCAGGGCTTTTTCTATAATACAGCTTGCCGATGCCAGCAAACTGTTCCTCTTATTATCCTTATGTCCAGAAAAGGGAATGTCCATGCCATAACACTAAACATTCCCTTTCCCATGGTTGATTTTTCATTATCTGTAATTCTCCGATTCCCACATTCGAAAACTCTCTCAGATTTTATTTTTCGATTCACCACTACTACACAACTTTTCTGATGGATATTTCTCCCTTTTTCCACATCTCGAAATACAGATCAAATCCTAATTTCATTATACTATCCAGACTTTCTCAAATTTCCATTTATATAGATGGCAAAAAGGGCAGCATACAGGATTTTGCTCCTGTATGCTGCCCTCATCATATGGTGTATTTGAAAGTTTTTAACGTGTTGTCATTATCCTTCGATACTGATATATTTCTTCTCTTCTACTGCCGGTTTTACTTCTTTCTTCGGGACAAAGAGTTTCAGGATACCATGCTTAAACTCAGCCTTGATATCTTCTTCCGTGATATCTTCACCTACATAATAACTTCTCTGGCAGGCTCCTGCGTAACGTTCACGACGGATGTACTTACCAGTTTCTTTCTCCTGCTCATCCTGATCCAGTCCTTTGGCAGCGCTGACTGTCAGATATCCGTCATTCAGTTCTGCTGTAACTTCATCTTTCTTGAATCCCGGAAGATCAATCTCCAGTTCGTATCCATCTTTTTTCTCTTTGATATCTGTCTTCATCAGATTGCCTGCATGATGTCCATACAGTTTTCTTTGGATCTTACGATCTGCTTTATCATCATAAAATGGAAAATCAAAGAAATCATCAAATAAGTTATCATTAAAAATACTAGGCATTAACATAAGTCGTTCCTCCTTATAAATCTATCTGAATTTAGCTAACTTTCTTTTTAAGCGGCTGCCTCATCTGGCAGCCTTGTAACCGGACGCTTACAATCCGCATTCTGATTATCCCTCAATGGAAATGTATTTCTTCTGTTCTACAGCAGGTTTTGCTGCTTCTTTCGGTACGAACAGTTTCAATGTACCGTCTTCAAATTTGGCTTTGATGTCTTCCTGTTTGACACCGTCGCCTACATAAAAGCTTCTGCTGCAGGATCCACTGTAACGTTCACGGCGGATGTACTTGCCATCTTCAGCTTTTTCATCTTTCTTCGTGTTCGTCTCAGCACTGACTGTCAGATAACCATCTTTCAGTTCTGCTTTTACATCTTCTTTTTTAACTCCAGGCATGTTCATCGTTACTTCATAGCCTTTATCGGTATCTTTTACATCCGTTGTCATAAGTCCGGATTCACTGTAATCATATCCTCCAAATGGTTCTCCAAAGAAATCATCCAATAAGTTCTCTCCAAAAATACTAGGCATTAACATAAGTCATATCTCCTTTCAAAAGACATTTATTAATTTATTTAGCACATTCGGATTTACTCTGAAGTGTTGTTGTCATCTCAAACACCGGTCGGTGGAATCTTTATCATCTCTTTTTGTTCCCCTTCCTTTGTTCTAGCTGTAATATAACACTTATTATTAGCACTGTCAATAGGTGAGTGCTAATTCTTTTGTGAAAATTTTGTGAACGCTACGAGCCATGCAAAATGGTGAAAATAAACGCCCTGCAAGTTTACTTGCAAAGGCGTCCATTTTTGCTATTTTATAGGGCGACAGCCCGGCAGCGAGGGAATTCTTTCCCGAGCTGTGCATGGCGTATCTCTCAGCTTCACAGGGATTTTTCACTTGCTTTCGCACGGAGGTTTCTTGATTTGACCACATTTTACGACAAATCTGCGGATGATCCGTTTACAGTAATTACTTTTTCTGTATCCATGCTGCATTATCTCTCTTCTGTATTTTTTATATAAATAGTGCTTCATGCCGCACCCTCTTTTCTCAAATAACCGTCCTTAACCATATTCAGCAAAACAGCTCTGGCTCTACGATGTTTTACATCTGTCTTAAAATCTCTACTGTTTCAGCAGTAGTAATAAAGCCATTTTCCAATACATATTTATAAATTTGTTGTTCCTGTTCACTATAAAGACGGATATCTCTTCTGCAAACCGGTCCATATCTCACTGCTTCATCCATCCGCTCATAATAAGCCATCGAAAAATCTACAATTTTATAAATACTGACTGAACTCTACCTTCTCCTTATTCGGTCCTTCAATCGTAAAGAAACGCACGCCGTTATCCCAGAACGGAAGGAAATGAATGGTATCCTTCGTTGTGTTCATTTTTTCGGCTTCAATATACCGATACACTTCTTCGATATCTTTCACATTGATCGCCACATGATCAATTGCTCCGCTCTCCATCTTTGCAGCCTTATTTTCATAAGTCTCGATCACAAGCGTTTCCAGTTCCAGAAATGCAACCTTTTCGTCTGCTTCTTCATTCACCGTCTGAAGTGCAATCTCAAATCCCAGTTTCTGATAAAAAGCAATTGTTTTTTCAATATCATTTGTCGGAATCCCGATATGCTGAATCCCTGTTGTATATGTTTTCAAATCCATCTTAACGTCCCATCCTTTCTTCAACCTGTGCAAGTTCCGGCATTGCAGGGATCGCGCCTTTCCTCTCTACACAAAGGCTTGCCACCGCTTTGCTCACAAATCCCGGAATATGTACACCGCCTTCTTTGCAGTACAGATATGCTCCATCGCTTCCCAGCGTGACTGCAACGATCTTGACACCCTTCCGAAATAAAATTTCTGTCGCTTCTTCCGGACTTTCTTTGTCTGTCAGAAGCTTCGTTTCTTCATCTGAAATTTTCATGATATCCACGTAAGGAACCAGACTTCTCATCTGTTTCTTTGCAGTCTCCTCATCCTTCCATAAAGAGGCTCTGTAATTCGGATCATACGAGATAATACTTCCTTTTTCTTTTGCGCGCCGGATCGCATAATGTGTGGTATCTCTTGCCGGCTGTTCCGTAAGTGACAGAGAACCGACATGGAAAATATGTGTCTTATCCAGAATATCAACATCGATTTCTTCTTTTTCCATTCTGGTATCTGCTCCCGGTTTTCTTGCAAAAGAAAATGTTCTCTCTCCATTCTCATCAATATTTACAAACGCAAGAGTCGTAAAATATTTTTCATCCAGAAGCATTCCTTCCGTTTCCACGTTTTCTTTTTCCAGCACAGATTTCAAAAACTCTCCATGCATATCCTTTCCTGCCTTCCCGATAAAAGCGGTATGTCCACCAAGTTTTGCCACCGCAACTGCAACATTTGCAGGAGCGCCACCCGGATTCTGGGCAAATAGTGTCTGCCCGTCTTCATTTACTCCCTGCCAGGTAAAATCGATCAGGATCTCACCAAATGTTGTAATGTCGTAAAGCGACCGTTTTGCCGCATCATTGGTATCTGCAAGAAGTCCTTCTTCAAGCAGTCTCTCCAGAACCTGGTTGCATTCATTTTCTTCGTCCGTGTGGATATGCAGTTCTCCGTATTCAAATTCAGGCATACTTAAAACACCGAGCATGGATTTCGCATTGACCACATATCTGCCACTGCAAAGCTCTACGTCACAGGAAATCCGCTCTGCAATGCTAACCAGTTTCCGTGCATTTGTCATGGTTCCCAATATTACTTTCGCAATCATTTTTTCCTCCTAAGCAAATATGCTGATAATCAGGGCACAGATAAGACCGGTAAATCCGATAATCGTCTCCATCATCGTCCATGATTTTAAGGTTGTCTTTTCATCAATTTCCAGCAAGGAGCTTACCAGCCAGAAACCAGAATCATTCACATGACTGAATGCCGTTGCACCACCGGTAATCGCACAGACCATCGCTGCAAGGTATAATGGCGAAAGTCCTGCAACCGCCGGCATGGATGCCATAATTCCGGCTGCCATCGTCATCGCAACCACTGCCGCTCCAACCGATGCTCTTACCAGAGCTGCGATCAGAAATGCAACTAAGATTAACGGAAGACCGCTCTTTTCCAGTGCCGGTCCGATGATGTCTCCCATCCCGCAGTCCTGAAGCACCCAACGAATGATTCCGCCTCCGGTAATAACCAGAAGGATCTGTCCTGTCGGTCGGAGAGATCTGTCCATGATCCTTTTCAGCTGTTCCCCGTCATATCCCTGCTTCTTTCCAAGAAAATACATTGCACACAGAACTGCAATGATCAGCGCTACAAATGGTGTTCCCACAAATTCCAGTACCGGTCGTATTCCATCAAGTGCCGGAATATATTCCGAAAGTGTGCTGCACAGAATGAGTACCAGCGGAACAAGGATGATCGCAATGACAGTTGAAAATTTGGGAAGATTTGCTTCTTCCTCTTCCCTTACTTCTGAAACTGTAGTTGGAAGTCCGGTATGGATCTTTGTCCCGATAAATTTTGACCATAAAATTCCGGCAAAAATAAGTGATAAAATTCCAATCGGCACACCAACTGCGATCATAATTCCAAGATCTACTCCAAGCATATTGGCAACCAGAACCGATCCAGCTGACGGTGGGATAAAGGCAAATCCGGTTGCAAGACCTGCAAGAAGCGGAATCACATAATACAAAGTTGATTTTTTTGTTTTCTTTGCCAGTCCGAAAGCAAGCGGAATTAAGATTACAACTCCTGCCTCAAAGAAAACAGTCGTTCCAACTACAAGTCCGGTAATTCCAAGGGCAATCCCTGCTTTTTTTCACCAAACCTGTTAACCAGTGTCTGTGCAACACACTGTGCGCCACCCGACACTTCCAATATACCTCCGAACAGGGAACCCAGACCAATCAGCAGTACAATTCCCTGTAAGGTTTCTCCTGCACCTTTTTCTACCGTATTTACCAGAGTCGGAACCGGCATCCCGGCTCCGAGTCCGATCAACAGAGCAGAAATCAACAGAGACAATACCGGATGAAATTTAAATTTTATGATCAGCAGTAATAATAAGACGATTCCCGCTGCCGCAGCGATCAGCAGTCTTGTCGGATCTGCTGCAAATACTGTTTCTGATATTTTCATTTCCTCCCGTATTCTTCCTGATTAGTGAACATATTTGTGGATCGTTGCTTTTACAGCACCTGGTCCTGCGATCATTTCACGAAACATTTCTTCAATCTTTTCACCGACACCATCTTTGTAAAGATCGGTAAAGAACAGACGTTCATTGGACAGGATCGGTTTCAGCTGGTCTTTCAATGTCTCCGGCTTTCCAACTACGATGTCACCAAGCTGTTCTCCGATTTCTTCATTCATCGGATCCGGTGCCAGTTCGAATTTGTTTCCTTCATCATCAACTGCCAGCATATATCTGAGCCAGCCTGCAATACCAAGCGGAATTGCTGTCAGTTTTGATGCATCTCCGTATTTTGCCACATAAGCTTTTACCGTCTCGCCAAAACGGATACCAACCATCTGTGACACATCAACTGCAAGACGGAGATTTGTATCTCCCAGATATTCATTCGGAAAACGGTCATTAAAAAGTTCATCCACAAATGCCTGTGGAGAAAGGATTCCAGGATCTGCCACTACCGGAAGTCCTTCGTCATAAGCAACCATTCTTGCCATCTTCATCATATCTTCATTGGTATTAAGCATATGTGCGAACAGATCATATCCAAGTACGACACCAAGCGGACCTGTGGCTGAATGAACCGGATTTAAGCATACCGTTACTTTCATTCGTTCCGAAAGATTTACTGTATTTCTGTCCGCCATATAAACTCCAAATCCTTTTTCCAGTGCCGGGCGTCCGTTCGGAAAACTGTCTTCAATGACCAAATATTGCGGTTTTTCTGCATTTACAAATGGAGCAATGTAAGTCTTCTTTCCAGTGATGACCGGCTGCATTTTTTCCACACCGAGAGCTTCAAGATCATCTGCAATCTGTTCGCTCGGACGTGGAGTGATCTTGTCGATCATGGTCCATGGGAAGGCAACGACTTTTTCATCACTTACATATGTAATGAAATCATCATCTACAAATCCCTGCTTCTTCCACTCTTCTGCCATTGTAAGAACAGATTCACGGAGTTTTGCACCATTCTTGGAACAGTTATCCATAGATACCAGTGCAATTGGATATCTTCCTGCTTTGAATCTTTCATAAAGCATTGCTACCAGTACTGCCATGGCTCCTGTCGCTTTGTCCGGTCCGTTCTTAATGTCCGCTTCCACGAATGGAAACCAGGTTCCGTCTGCTTTCTGCAGAGCATATCCTTTTTCGGTAATTGTAAAGGATACCATCTGAAGAGATTTGCTTGTAAAGATCTCTTTCAGGCGGTTCCACTGTGCCAAATCAGAAGACTGTGCTTTTACTGCTTCTGCAAGGGATCCGAGTACTTTATATTCACGTGTTCCGTCCCCATGCAGAATTACGCTCAGTCCCAGATTGTCATATGGATCATAAATTTTATCTACTACGTCATAGTCAAATGTCTCTACACAGGTGATTCCTCTGTCCAGTACACCTTCTTCCAGAAGTCCGTCTGCAATTCCACCGATAAAAATACGGAAAATATTACCGATTCCAAAATGAACCCATCCCGGTTCTTCTTTTGCTTTTTCAGATATCTTCTCCACATCATATCCCGGAAGTGCAATTCCTGCCTTCTCCCATGCCGCACGGTCTTTGATTCCTTCGATTGTTAACTTCATTTTGTTACCTCCCGTTTTACTTTTTCTTTTTAGTTATGTTTTTGACTTACGCTTATATCTAAGTTGTAAGTGTAGTATATAACCACAAAAGTGAGTTGTCTATTGACAAAAAATACAATTTTACAATTCTATTTTTATCTATTTTTCACAAAGTGAATCGGAAAGCTCTTGTTTTATCCGCACATCTATATTAGAATAAGTTCATATCTTGTGTGTATGATTCACGCATAAGTAAAGGAGAATATCATGAAAGAAAAAGGAATGACCACGATTACCCTGAAAAAAATCAATCGGGAAAAAGTGTACCAATATATTTATCAGCAAAAAGAAACATCCAAACTCCAGATCGTTCAGGATCTGCAGATGGGACTTTCTACTGTCAGCCAGAATTTAAATGAGCTGGAAAATGACGGTCTGATCAGCCGGAATGGATATTTTGAATCAACCGGCGGACGAAAGGCCCAGATTATAAAAATTGTTGAAGATTTCCGTATTTCGATCGGACTTGGGATTTTAAAAGATATGTTTCATATTGTAGCCGTGAATTTATATGGAGATGCAGTTGCAACAGAGACAATTGAACTCCCATATGAGAACAGCGATGCTTACTACACTGCCCTTGCTGCAAATGTAGAGCTCTTTATCCAGAAGAATCATTACGCTCCTGAAAAAATTGAGGGAATTTCGATTGCCACACAGGGCGTCATCTCCCCGGACGGAAATGTTGTTACTTACGGCGATATCATGGGAAATGCAAACATGCAGCTGTCTGATTTTTCTTCCAGACTTCCGTATCCATGTCATCTGGAACACGATTCAAAAGCCGCTGCAGATCTGGAACTCTGGAATCATCCACAATTTGACAGTGCCCTGATTTTTCTTCTGAATCCTAACCTTGGCGGTGCGATCATCACCGGACATGAAGTTCACCAGGGCGATCATATGCGTAGTGGTCTGATTGAACACATCTGCATTGATCCAAATGGTCCGAAATGTTATTGCGGCAATCACGGGTGTCTGGAAACTTACTGTTCTGCAAATGCCCTGAAAGCAGCTTCCGGTATGCCGGTCAAAGAATTTTTTTACCTCCTGCATCAGACACATGCTCTGAATCTCACACAAATCTGGAGAGACTATCTTGACCACCTTGCCTTTGCAATCCGTAACCTGAATCTTGTGATCGACAGTCCGGTGATCATCAGCGGATATCTTGCACCATATTTTCAGGAAGCAGATATGCAGTATCTTTTAAGCAAGATCAATGAAAGTTCCCTTTTCCAGATGGACGAAAGCCAGCTTCTGGTGGGAAATCATGGACAGTATACTCCTGCGATTGGTGCGGCACTTTATTATATTAAAGAGTTTCTGACGCCGGCTGTGTCGTAATAATCGAGCAGGCTGCTCCTGCTCAGCTTGTGTACCATCTTGCTTAACAGCCAGGTGATGTACTTTTTCCAAATACAAATCCTTATGCAAACATAAATCTGCATTTTGCACATCGTATACACAAAAACAGGACAGATATTTGATATCACTTTCCTCATTTTCTGATAAAAATGATATCAAATATCTGTCCTGTTTTCTTATGCTTTACCTAAACATTTTCACAGAACTTCTACGCATCAAAATGAATCCTGCTCTCATCAAACCGGTCCTGCTGCGCTCTTTCCTCCGCCGGATATCCAAGTGGAAAGATTGCGAATGCTCTCTGATCTTCCGGAATCCCAACGATCTCTTCCACTTCCTTCATCCGCTCTTCGATCGGAGCAATTCCAAGCCAGACTCCGCCAAGTCCGATTTCATCTGTCTTAAGCCATAAGTTCTCCATTGCAATACTCATATCGATGTCCGCATAACATGGGACATCACAATCTTTCCGATATGCAGATATGATTGCCACCGGTGCATTCGCCGTCATCCCTGCATACGGACTTGCCTTTGATAATTTCTCCAGTGTATCTTTTTTGGTAATTACATAGAATTCCCACGGCTGCTGGTTCTTTGCAGACGGTGCTGCCATTGCCGCGCGAAGGATTTCCACAATCTTTTCCCTCTCCACTGGTCTGTCCTGATATTTTCTGATACTTACGCGATGAAATAAATCTGCCATTTTCTGTTCTCCTCTATTCTATCTTTTTCAGTCTCTCAACCGCATATTTGATAAATCTTTTTACCGCTGGTGATGCCTGTTTATACGACGGAACTGCAAGTCCAAGTGTGATCCTTGATGGTGGATCTACCGGAATCTTCACTACATCACAATTCCACTTTTCCGTGATCAGATTGTTCATCACACTCATTCCAAGTCCCTTTTCAATCATTGCCATTGTCGCAAAATTTTCCAGAGTTGTAAAATGAATATTCAGTTTGATTCCATTTCGCTCAAACAGCGAAACCACATCATCATCCCGTCCAAGTGCCGGCATAATAAACGAATCGGTCTCACAATTGATTAACGGATAACTTTCTTTTGATGCATACGGATGATCTTTTGGCAAAACTGCCAGCATTTCATCATAGTCCAGTGGTGTCCACTCATACGGCATTGGCTCCTGATAACTTAAAAATCCGATATCCGCCTTTTTTTCATCCAGCCATCTTGTCACTTCCTGCCGGATTCCCTCCATAAGCCGGATCTCAATCTGCGGATAATCCTGTTCAAAGTCCCGGATCACCTCCGGAAGCCAGTGCGTAGAAATACTGGAATATGCTGCAATCGTCACACTGCCTACAAGAAGTCCCTTTACTTCTGCTGCGAGCTCATAGATTCGATTTTCTTTTTCAAGAAATTCTCTGACTGCAGGCAAAAGAATTTCCCCATCCGGTGTTAGGGTAACCCCTTTCCTCGTTCGTCTGAGTAAGGTAAGACCTGTTTCGTTCTCCAAAGCTCCAACAAGCTGACTGACTCCTGACGGTGTATAATTTAATCTCTCTGCTGCTTTTGTAAAGCTCCCAGTATCTGCAGCATACATAAAAGCTTTACATCTGGCACTTTCCACATCTGTTCACCTCTTAATTTAAATATTTATTTTAAGTAATACTATTCTTATTTTGAATAATTCATAGTTTTACTTTATTGTAGGTGTATTTTAAAATAATTTCAACAGGAAATAGAAAGGAGGTTTTATAATATGAATATTCAAATCAGAGCTTATCAGAGTAAAGATGCTGCCTCTGCAGCACAGATATGGAATGAGGTTGTAACAGACGGAAATGCATTTCCACAGGATACCGAAATGACAGCTAACGTTGCCAACTTATTTTTTCAGGAACAGACTTATACCGGTATTGCAGAAAATGCGGACACTCACGAAATTCTTGGCCTTTATATCCTTCATCCTAATAATGTTGGAAGATGTGGGCACATCTGTAATGCCAGCTATGCTGTCCGTAAAAATATCCGTGGATTGCATATAGGTGAAAAACTGGTTCTTGATTGTCTGCAGAAAGCAAAAGAAAACCAGTTCCGCATTCTGCAGTTTAATGCGGTTGTTGCTACCAACACCCCAGCATTACATCTTTATGAACGAATTGGATTCAAAAAACTCGGCACAATACCCGGCGGTTTCCGGATGCCGGATGGAACTTATGAAGACATCATTCCACATTACTATCTTCTCTAAGTACATCCCCCTCCATAACGGAGGAAGGGCGCATCCAGCTTATCCCAGATGCGCCCTGTATTTATGATCAACTATTTACAAAATATCTTTATAGAGCCGGAGGACATTCTTATAAAAAATCTTTTCTATTTCCTGATAACTTTTTATAAATGAAATTTTGTCTTTATTCTTTTCCATTTCATTATAAAAAACAGCTAAAAGGCGCATTCCATATGCAAAAGGATTATTCTCCGTTCTTGGTCTTGTTGCCATATCTTTTGCTCCTTCTTTCTGTTATGCCATATGGCTGTCACGTGCTACTTTAATGCACTCCAGACCTTTCTTTAATACTGCGGTCTGTGTTGCCACATTCAGACGAACATATCCTTTTCCGCATTCACCATAGTTTGTTCCACTGTTCAAACGAACACCTGCTTCTGCAAATGCATTCATCAGATCATCCTGTTCCATATTCCATGCACTGAAATCAATCCACAGCAGGTAAGTTCCTTCTGGTTCAATCATCTTAACTTCCGGCATATTCTCCGCAAGGAAATCTCTTACTACACCGATATTCTTCCAGAAATATTCATTCTGCTGGTCTACATAGTAATCGCACTCGTTGTAGCATGCCATAAGTGCTTCGATTCCAAGATAGTTATAGTCAAAGTGGAAATCATCATATACCACATTGTACTGGTCGCGAAGCGCTTTATTCTTGATTACAACATATGCAGAATAGAAGCATGCAAGATTGAATGTCTTACTTGGTGATCCCATTACAACGATATTGTCTGTAAGGTCATCTGAAAGTGAGAATAATGGAGTATGTTTGTGTTCTCCGTATACAATATCTCCGTGAATCTCATCACCAACAAGAATTGTATTGTTTTTCTTACAGATTTCTGCAACTTTGATAAGTTCTTCTTTTGTCCATACACGTCCTACCGGATTGTGTGGGTTACAGATCAGCATGATTCTTACTCTTGGATCTGCTACTTTCTTCTCAAGATCTTCAAAATTCATCTCATAACGGCCATCTTCGAGTACCAGATCATTGCTTTCAACAAAACGTCCTGCACCTTTGATTACGATGCTGAATGTATGGTAAACCGGAGCCTGGATCAGCACTTTATCGCCCGGACGGGTATATGCATTCAGGATCATCCATAAAGCACCTGTCATTAGTCCCTGTGAATGACGGATTGTTTCCGGGTCAACAGTAAGACCATATCTCTTTTTATACCAGTTACAGATTGATGCTGCAAATCTTTCCTGTGGCAGTGCACCATATGCATACACACCAAATTCTGTACGTTTACGAACTGCTGCAATTGCTTCTTCCGGTGCTTTGAAGTCTGTATCTGCTACTCCAAGCGGAATATACTTTCCATTTTCTCCTTCATAATCCCATTTGAAAGAATCTGTTCCAATACGATTGATCGGTTCATCAAAATCATGAAATTTGTTTGCCATTGTTTTTACCTCATTTTTTCAATATCTTCATCATCTGTTTTTTTGATGGCACCTGACCTGCAACAACTAGTTTCCCGTCAATCATCACCGAAGGAGCCGTCATCACTCCCAGCTTTACGATCTCAACCAGGTCTGTCACTCTCTCGATTTCCGTATCCATCCCGAGCTCTTCAAGACACTCCTTCACAACCGCATTTGTCTTATCACAGTTCTCACAGCCGCTTCCAATTACTTTTATATTCATATCCCGCCTCCAGATTTAATTGTTCAGTTTCATAGGAAGTCCCACACACTCTTCCCACGCCGCCGCGATCTCCCGGATCAGTGCAATTCCGATTTTGGAAATAAATACAAGCTGAGACTTCGGCTGTGGTTCGTAAGGCGCATAATCCCGTTTCTTTCCGACTACATCAACTTTTTCCCATCCTTCTTTTTCCACTTTAAAGAATCCCTTTACACGGAAAACATCCGGTTCAATCTTTGCAAGGAAAGCTTCCAGCTTTTCCTTCTGGATCTCTCCTGTAAAATCCATGGAAAATGTTTTTGGTTTATTTTTCGATGAATTCGTAGTATCCTCACATTCTGCCCATTTATACAGCATCAGATCCATATCATAAAACGAACGGTCAATATTTCCATTGGCACTCTCTGTAATTGGGCATACCGGATTAATTTCACGCACTTTGTCTTTCACCTGTTCAATCTGCTCGCTGTCCACCAGATCAACCTTTGTCAGAACCGCAAGATTGCAGTGTTTAAGCTGACGATCAATTGTCTCTGAATCCCCGATCTGATCCAGAAAATTATAGCAGTCCACCAGACAGATACAGCCTTTGAAATCATATGCATCCGGAGCCATCACTTCCGTCGCCGCAAGAATTTCTTCCGCATTGGACGGATCTCCAAACCCTGAGCTCTCTACAAACACGTATTCCAGACCTTTTCTGGACATCTGAACCAGCGCATCCACAAAGGATAATCTCAGACAGCTGCAGAAAATCGATCCCCGGTTCAGTTCTACCATCTGAATATCATTATTCTGAAGCACGGTTCCATCAATACTGATCTTTCCCAGTTCATTCTGGATCACTCCAACCTTTGTTCCTTCCATATTTTCCAGAAGATTCCGGAGGATCGTCGTCTTGCCGGATCCCAGAAATCCCGTCAAAAAATACAATTTAATCTTACTCATGATTCATTTCTCCTTTTTCTATACTGCAACTGCACCCTGATTTGCTCTGCTGCCGCTGCAACTTATTTTTCTTCTTTTTCTGTATTACAATTGCAATTTAAAAGCCCTGCATAATCTCCCGGGATCATCAGCCGCCCAACCGTCTTGTAAACCTCATTCATTACGTCTATGTCCAGAGAATACTGCATCCATTTTCCTTCTTTGCGCGCCTTTACGATTCCCAGATCGCACATCAGCTTCATATCGTGTGATAAGGTTGGCTGTGTGATGTGAAATTCCTCCAGGATCTTACAGGCACATAATTCTCCTTCGGATAACATGTCGATGATCTTCAGGCGTTTCGGATCCGACATCACTTTGAATATACGGGCATATTTTTCATAGTCTATCTGCATTTCCTTCGTAAATCGCTCCTTCCTCATGGCCGGCGGGTAGCAAATTCATATGCCTTTTCGTGCAAGCACGAACGGCATATGAGTTTGCTACCCTATATTATCACATTAAACACATACCCCACAATGATGATTCCGATACACACGATTCCAATGAATGTTCCAAGCAGTTTTTTCTTGATTGCTTTGGACAGCATTACCATGGATGGAAGTGAAAGGGTTGTCACTGCCATCATAAACGAAAGAATCGTTCCAAGTCCTGCACCTTTTGCCAGCAGGCTTTCTGCAACCGGGATGGTTCCGAAAATATCCGCATACATGGGAACGCCTACTGCTGTCGCCAGTGGCACGGCGTACCAGGTCTGTTTTCCAAGAATGCTTCGGACGATATACTCTGGGATCAGATTGTGGATAGCTGCCCCGATGATGACTCCGACAACGATATACGGAGCAACCTTTTTGACGGTAACCACAACCTGATTTTTTGCATAATCCATACGGTCTGCTATTGTAAGCGACGGCGAAGCTACCTCCACATTCGGCGCCTGCCGGATAAAATCTGCCACCTGGTCTTCCATATGCAGCCGCTCAATGATCGTTCCCCCTATAACAGCTATGACAAGTCCAACAATCACATAAGCAAATGCGATCTTCCCTCCAAAGACACTCATCAGAAGAACCAGAGATCCCAAATCCACCATCGGAGATGAAATCAGAAACGAGAAAGTAACTCCCAGCGGCAATCCTGCACTGGTGAATCCCATAAAGATCGGAATCGATGAGCAGGAGCAGAACGGAGTCACTGTTCCTAGAAGTGCTCCGATCAGATTCGCCCAGATTCCATGAAATCTTCCCATAATCTTTCTGCTTTTCTCTGGCGGAAAATAGCTTTGAATATAGGATATCACAAAGATCAGCACCGCAAGCAGCACAAAAATTTTTATGATATCATACAGGAAAAAGTGAAGAAATTCTCCTGGAAACCTTCCCTCTCCCAATCCGGCTTTAACAAGAAGTTTTCCGATCAGATCTTTCAGCCAGTGCATTCCAAGAATCTGGTCCTGAAAGAAATCCCATCCGTTTTTTATGATTTTCATTCTCTCTCCCTTCCCATAGAAATATAGAAATATTTCTATATATTTTTCATTTTTTAACCGGTGCAATCTATTTCTCACACCGGTTTTCTAACTACATCTTACTCTTCATATAGAATTTTGTCAATATGTTCCCGCTTTTTTTCTAATTTATCCCCTTCGCATTTGGATAGATTTTCTTCATCTTCGCATCATCATAATGCACATCCACCCACTTCTGGACAACATTCGTCGCCTGTACACCATTTCCTCTTTCATCGTATCTTACCAGTGCCACACAGGATACCAGAATATTGCAAACCATAAATACTAATAAAAACCAGGTCAAAAGCTTTCCTGCAACTGCCGGTATTTTTTCTATCCATTTTTCCACAGGTGGAAATAATATTTTAAACCACACAACCGCAGCAATTCCCCAGAAAAAGCAGTAAAGCAGATTGATTCGACCTCCCAGGTTAAACGGGATCTTACTGTAATCCCAGAACACTTTTCCAAATACAAGTTCCGTAAACACACTGCAGAAATACTCATAAGCACCACCAAGCAATGTTCCTGTAAGGAAAAGAAAACGATCCCCTTTATCCTTATATTTGTACAAAAGTGCTGTGACAAGCGCAATTGCAAGCCCCCAGACAATGCTGAACGGTCCCCAGACCACACTGCTTCTGCTCATCCATACTCCAGCCGTCACACGACAGAAAATCGTTTCTGTGATATCTCCCAGAAAAGCACCGATCATAAACAGCATCACGATCTTATAAAAGCCGCACCCTTTTGCAAATACCTTTTCTTCGTTCTCTTCCCGGATTTCCTCTTCGATTTTTCTTGCCTTTGGATATGCTTTTTTCAGACGCTTTTCCAGACTTCCGGCAATCTTTCCCGCAATTTTTGTGCTGATCTTATCCATCCCGGCATCCGTTGCAATCCAGCGCTCCGGCTTCTTACTCTTTCCGGTAAGAAGCATAAAGGAACCAAAGATATCCACAAAAAGTACACCGATCAGTGTCAGCAGCACAATATGCATCAGAAGCTTCGGCAGAATATGTAATAAAATCAACGTGACCCCATTGCACCATCTCACTGCCAGATAACCGAGCACACCCCAAAATAGTGAAGCCGGAAGACAAATATATCCATCCAGGTTCCATTTGATATTTGAATAATCCCACCATCTTGCCTTGAATGCTTTTTCGATCAGATGTCCACTGACCCATTCTGCAACTGTTGCATAGACCGTTGCAAAGATAAATAGCCAGATTCCCCGAAGTTCCTGTAATCCCACTGTCATCGCAATTGCGGTCAGACCATAGAGCACACAGAACGGTCCATTTACCAGACCTCGGTTAGCAAACTTTCTCTGCTTCAAAGTTGCCGATATCGTTTCCAATACCCAGCCACCAAAAGAATAAATAAAAAAGAGCCACAGTAATTCATATCCAGTATAGTGATTCATAGTCCTCTCCTTTGTAAATTCATGGTATCATCTTATCATGCCAACCATGAACTTACAATTGGGATTTTATCCATAAAGATATTATATAACACCAATCGTTTTTACAACCGGTTAAACCGGGATCCGACTCCCCATACCGTCTCGATGATCTGCGGATTCCGCATATCCACATCGTCATTTCATTTCCTGTAGTCGAAATTCGGACTGCGCCTTCTGTTTTTTTCTGTATATTTATTTGTTTATCGTATATATTTTCCCATTTTTATATGTATTCCTTATTTATTTCATATATTTAAAATTATTTTATTTTTTTCAGAATTTTTATTGACATTTTGCATTTTATGAGATATTATAATATCAACAAAACAAAAGGAGGACGGACCACCAGAAACTTAATCTTAACTCCAAAGTCTAAGAAAGTAAGAGGTATGGACCAAAGGACACTTAATTTAAAACTCGGACAAATCTAATGAAAGTAAGAGGTACGGACCAAAAGGAACATAATTTAAAACCAGAACAAAATCTAATGAAAGTAAGAGGTACAGACCACCGGAAACTTAATTTAAAACCAGAACAAATCTAATGAAAGTAAGAGGTATGGACCAAAAGGAACATAATTTAAAACCAGAATAAATCTGATGAAAGCAAGAGGTACAGACCAATGGCAAGATAATTTATACAATATCAAATCAATGAAATCAAGAGGTGCAGACCAATGGCATAATAATTATTGAAATTTACATAGAAAAAACTATTTGAGATAATAGTTTCAGATAGATAAGAAGTGAATAAGGAGGATAATCCAATGGATGGATCAAATTAAAATCCACTGTAGCTGAAAGATCAGATACAGTGGATTTTTTATGACATATTTTCTGTTCCAAAGTTCAAGAGCGCGCCTGCTGACGCGCTCAATTTCTGCTGATTCATAGTACAGCGGATTCTATGAAGTCTTCCGGTCCATATCCCATACTGCCTTACCATCATCACAGTATTCCAGATCCGGGCATTCCCCCTGTACAAAGGAATAAACCGGTTCTTTTCCTTCATATTCCTGAATGATACCATTTAATTTGGCAAGCATTTTTTCTTTATCACCCGGAAGATGTCCTCTGACTCTCACATGGATAAAGTCATGAAAACCATCATATAAAATATTTGCTCCTGCTTTTTCCGGTGCGATCCTCTCGATCAGATGATATTCTTCCCGAATTGTTTCCAGCTCATCTGCCGGAACAAAAGTACCTTGCCGTATATCTTGATACAACGGAACTTCTTTATGCAGAAACATGGAAAAATTCACTACATGCGCCGGATTGGTCCTGTTCAGGAACTGCGCCAGTGCTTCTGCATTTTCCATTCCTCTTCCTTTTCCTGCGACTCCGGTCATAATATGTGCATCATAAATCAGTCCTGCTTCATGAAGCCTGTCGATTGCCTGATATGCCTGTGCCAGATCATGATCTTTTTTCATAAATTTCAGCACATCATCCAGTCCGCTCTCGATTCCAAGATACAGATGCTTTACCTTTTTTCTAGCAAGCATTTCCAACTCTTCCTGGCTTTTATGTAAAACACTCGTAACAGTCGCATCCATATTAATCCCTTCACATTCCGGGAAGTAATATGCGATCAGATCCAGAATCTCATACAATTTTTCTGTCTTCAGACCAAATGCATTACCATCCCCCAGAAAGATCTTCTTCGGCTTCCCATGCAGTTCCCGCACTCTCTTTAGTTCCGCTTCAATCTGTTCCATCGGAAGTTCCCGATACTTCAGATGCCGGAATAAATTACAGAATTTACACTGATTATATGAGCATCCAACCATAACCGGAAGCATGAAAGAGCTTCTTTCCATCGGGGCCCGGCAAATCTGTCCTTCGTAATCCATATGTCACACTCCTATGCTTCTACATAATAGACATAATTTTCTTTTCTTGGTTTTGCTGCAGGAAGTTCTGCTGCCGCATATCCAAGTACGCAATGACCGATTCCTTCATAGTCTCCTTCGATTCCCCATTTTTTCAGAAGAGCCTTTCCTTCCTCGGATTCAAATTCTTCTTTTGCCCGGTGGATCCAGCAGCTTCCGATTCCAAGCGAATGCGCTGCATTCATCAGATTTCCCATCACAAGACTTCCATCATAAAGATATGTCGGTCTTGCCTTATCTGCAAGTACAATAAGAACTACCGGTGCACCATAAAACGGATCTGTATCGGTTCCCATAATTTTTGCATTCATTGCTGAAAGCTGATCTCTTGTTGCTTTATCCGTCACTGCCACGATGATCGGTGACTGCATTCCCATTCCCGTTGCCGCATAAGTTCCGGCCTCAATGATCGTATCCAGATCCTCTTTTCTGATCATATCCGGTTTGTATCCACGGACACTTCTGCGTTCTTCCATATTTTTGATTACTTCATTCATAAATTTTCAGCTCCTTTCAAATCTGCTTCTATTGTAGCACGATTTGAAAGGAGCTGTATGTATCTTATTTATTAAATTTTTATATCTGGCTTATTTTTCTTCGCCCCATACTTCTTCCGCGATTTCTTTTACCAGTGCAAGCTTCTTCCACTGTTCTTCTTCTGTCAGTTTATTTCCGATTTCACAGGAAGCAAATCCACACTGTGGACTCAAATACAGTCTGTCGAGCGGGACATATTTCGCTGCTTCATGGATTCTCTTAATTACGTCTTCTTTATCTTCCAGCTTTGGTGACTTGGTTGTGATCAGACCGAGAACCACTTTTTTATCACCACTTACACTCTTCAACGGCTCAAATCCACCAGAACGTGCATCATCAAATTCCAGATAATATGCACTTACATTTTCACGGGCGAATAAAGCTTCTGCCACACGGTCATATGCACCACTGCTTGCATAAGTAGAATGGAAATTTCCACGGCATACATGAGTGTTGATCACCAGATCTTCCGGCGCTCCCTCAATTGCACGGTTATTGATAGCAAGAAGCTGTTCCATGATTTTCTGAAGTCCGGCTTCATCGGTTCCGAAAATTGCTGCAGCATGTGGATCTACACACATTCCCCATGAACAGTCATCCAACTGAATGCTTCTACAGCCCGCATCATACAGGTCACGAATAACTTTCTTATATCCATTTGCGATATCTTCTGCCAGTTCTTCCACATCCGGATAATACTGATTGGTATTTGGAAGGGACATTGGCATAATAAACTGTTCCAGGAACTGTGCCGGTGCCGGGATTGTCTGCTTTGCTACTGTACTTTCATCTTCCAGTGCCTTTACAAATTTGAAATGCTCTACAAACGGATGCTGATCTACGGAAATCTTTCCGGTAAGATACGTATCATCGATCATTGCAGCTTCTCCGTGAAATGGTAACCCAGTCTTGGTCGGCTCATGTCCCACCCCATTAAATCCCCACATAAAATCCAGATGCCAGGTTGCTCTTCTGAACTCGCCGTCTGTGATCACATGATATCCGGCTTTTTTCTGCTTCTCTACCAGATCAAGAATTGCATCATCCTCAACCTTTGTCAGTTCTTCTTTAGAAATTTTTCCTTCTTCAAAATCTCTCCTTGCTTTTTTCAGTGTTTCCGGTCTTAAAAAGCTTCCTACATAGTCATAACGAAATGGTGTATTTTTACTCATAATATAGCTCTCCTTTTCTCTTTCGTACTGTCTGTCTTTTATGTTTGAAAGTATAGCAGAGTATTCTGCATCTGAAAAATACAAAAAAAATGCAGTTTGCCATAGTTTAAAACTATAGCAATATCAAAAAAATGTTTCACGCTCTCTGCTTCCATGCTACAATATTACCAGGATATCTGACCAGAAGTATTTTCCGCTAAGATACATTTTCCAGATACTTTTCTGATATCTCAAACCCAAAAACAATATTCTTTATAGAAAGTGAAAAATATGACTCTTCAACAATTAAAATATGTCGTAACTGTTGCTGAAACAGGAACAATTACCGAAGCCGCAAATCGTCTTTATATTTCCCAGCCAAGCCTGACAAACGCAATCCGTGAACTGGAAAAAGAAATGAAGATTACCATTTTTCTCCGGACTAATAAAGGGATCATCCTTTCAAAAGAAGGCGAAGATTTCTTAGGATACGCCAGACAGGTGCTGGAACAGGCCGCTATTCTCGAAGATAAATACAAAGGAACTTCTGGCGGGAAAAAGAAATTCTGTGTATCCACGCAACACTATTCTTTCGCTGTCAATGCCTTTGTCGATCTGATCAAAACCTACGGACAGGATGAATATGATTTCAGTCTCCGCGAAACCCAGACATACGAAATCATCGAAGATGTAGCAAAAATGCGCAGCGAGATTGGAATTCTTTTCTTAAATAATTTTAATGAAACGGTTCTGGAAAAAATTTTAAAATCCAACGGGCTTATTTTTCATCAGCTGTTTGTTGCAAAACCACATGTATTTATCAGCAGACGTCACCCTCTCGCCGATCACAAAATAATCACCAATGAAGAACTGGACGATTATCCATATCTTTCCTTTGAACAGGGTGAACACAACTCCTTTTATTTTTCAGAAGAAATCTTTTCTGTATCTGAACGCAAAAAAAATATCCGTGTACGGGATCGTGCCACCTTATTTAATCTTCTGATCGGGCTAAATGGCTACACAGTATGCAGTGGTGTAATTGACAAAAAGTTGAATGGAAAAGATATTATTGCCGTTCCTCTTGCTGACGAAAGTGATATGCGGATTGGGTATATTACACATAAAAAAAGGATGTTAAGCAGATTAGGGACAACTTATCTGGATGCCTTGAAAAAATATCTGCAATAAAAAACTTCTGGAAGCAGTTTTCCTGTTTCCAGAAGTTTTTGTTTTAAAACAAACATACAATTCCATGCACAATAAATGCAGCAGCCCATGCAATCACGCACTGAAAGATCACAACACCGATCGCCCATTTACCACCAAGTTCTCTTTTAATAGAAGCAATCGCTGCCACACACGGTGTATACAAAAGACAGAAAATCAAAAGTGCTGCTGCACCGGCTGTATTTATCACCGCTGTCAGTGCTGCTGTTGACCCAAACAAAATCGAAAGAGTGGAGACGACACTCTCTTTTGCCATAAATCCGGAAATCAGTGCCGTTGATATTCTCCAATCACCAAATCCAAGTGGAATGAATACAGGTGCGATCATACCTGCTACCGTTGCAAGGATACTTGTCTGTGAATCTGTCACCATATTCAGATGCAGATCAAAGCTCTGCAGGAACCAGATCACGATCGTTGCACCAAAAATAACGGTAAATGCTCTCTGCAGGAAGTCCTTTGCTTTTTCCCAGAGAAGCTGACCAACATTTTTCGCTCCCGGCATACGATAATTCGGAAGCTCCATAACAAACGGAACAGGTTCTCCTTTAAACATCGTCCCTTTCATTGCAAGTGCAGTAAGGATTCCCATCAGGATTCCGAAGAAATAGAGACCAATCATTACAATTGCACCCTTCCCCGGGAAAAACGCCGCTGTAAAGAATGCATAGATCGGAAGTTTTGCTGAACAACTCATAAACGGAGTCAGCATAATCGTCATTTTACGATCACGCTCTGAAGAAAGTGTCCGGCTCGCCATAACTCCCGGTACTGTACATCCAAATCCGATCAGCATCGGTACAATACTTCTTCCGGAAAGACCAATCTTTCGCAAAAGTTTATCCATAATAAACGCAACCCTTGCCATATATCCACTGTCCTCCAGCATCGAAAGGAAAAAGAACAGTGTAACAATGATCGGCAGGAAACTCAGCACGCTTCCAACCCCCTGAAAGATTCCATCTACAATCAGTGACTTTAATACGCCATTGACTCCTGCCGCATCCAGTGCCTGACTGCAGGCTACAATCACCTGGTCAATTCCCTGTTGCAGAAGATCCTGCAAAAATGCTCCGATCACATTAAATGTGAGCCAGAATACCAGTCCCATAATTGCGATAAATGCCGGAATCCCGGTATATTTTCCTGTCAGAACCTGATCAATCTTCCTGCTTCGCACCCGCTCCCTGCTCTCATGTGGCTTTAAGACCGTATCTTCACAGGCACGCTGGATATAGTTAAAACGCATTCCCGCTACTGCTGATGAACGGTCTACCTTGCATTCTTCTTCCATCTGCAGATTGATATGTTCCAGAAGTTCCTTTTCATTCTGGCTCAGCTTTAATTTTTCCAGGACAAGCTCATCATTCTCTGCCAGTTTGCTTGCTGCAAATCTGACCGGGATCCCTGCTTCCTTTGCATGATCTTCAATCAGATGCATGATCGCATGAATGCATCTGTGAACCGCACTTTCCTGACCTTCAGCAGAGCAGAAATCCACTTCCTCCGGTGCTTCCTGATATTTTGCGACATGCAGTGCATGTTCTACCAGTTCCGCAATTCCTTCTCCCTTTGCTGCCGAGATTGGTACAACCGGTACTCCGAGAAATGCTTCCAGCTCATTCACACGCACAGAGCCACCGTTCACACGCATCTCATCCATCATATTCAGCGCAACAACCATTGGGATCTCAAGTTCCATAAGCTGCATCGTCAGATACATATTCCGTTCAATATTGGTTGCATCTACAATATTGATGATTCCTTTCGGTTTATCCTGAAGCAGAAATTCTCTTGTAACAATTTCCTCACTGCTATACGGAGACATAGAATAAATTCCCGGAAGATCGGTAATACGGGTATTGGGATGTTCCTTGATCACACCGTCTTTTCTGTCAACCGTAACACCTGGGAAATTTCCCACATGCTGATTCGATCCGGTCAGCTGGTTGAACAGCGTTGTTTTTCCACAATTCTGATTTCCAACCAATGCAAACGTAAGTGTCGTATTCTCCGGTAACGGATGCTCTGTTTTCTTCTCATGAAAAATGCCTGCTTCTCCATACCCCGGATGCTGTGCATCTCCTAACGGTTGTCTGCCTTCCTTCTTCTTATAATGTGGCTCATGGGCCGGCGTAATTTCAATCTGTCCGGCATCCTCCAGACGAATCGTAAGTTCATAACCATGGATCCTGATCTCAACCGGATCTCCCATCGGCGCATACTTTACAATCGTTACTTCTGTTCCCTGGATCAATCCCATATCCAGAAAATGCTGCCTGAGTGCACCATTTCCTCCTACGGAAAGAATCGTAGCTGTCTTTCCGACTTGTAATTCTTTTAATGTCATTCCTCTATCTGTCTCCTTTGGCAAAACCATTTATTGATAATTTATATCATTATCATATCAGTCCTGTAGGTAGTCATTCAAGAATAACATTCGTTTTTTCTAACTAATTTCCTCGCCTGCAAATTGTTTTATTCCGCAGTCTCTCTAAACCGGTACCCTACTCCGACTTCTGTCAGAATAAATCTGCAATTTCCGGGATCCTTTTCTATCTTCCTTCGCAGTGCTGCCATAAATACCCTCAGGTTGGCTGCTTCTACTCCCTGTGCACTGCCCCAGATCTGACCGAGAATATAATTATGTGTCAGTACCTTTCCCCTGTTGTCGATCAATAGTTTCAAAATTTTATATTCCATCGGAGTCAGATGAACTTCTTTCCCATCTATCGATACCTGATGTTTTTCCCAGTCCACTTTCAGATAATCACACTGAAAGATTTTTTCTTTCTTTTCCTCCGGAATCTGGTTACTCTTTCTGAGCGCCACACGGATTCTGGCCAGCAGTTCGCCCATATAAAACGGTTTTGTCACATAATCATCTGCCCCCAGATCCAGTGCCTGTATTTTTTCTTCCTCTTCCTGTCTTGCACTGACCACAATGATCGGTATCTTTGAGATTTCTCTTACATTTTTTATAATCTCAATCCCGTCACCATCCGGAAGTCCAAGATCCAGAATGATCATATCTGGTCTGTTTGCATAGAACAGTGCATTTGCTTCTCCACATGTCTTCGCAATCACATAATCATAGTCTTCTTTCTTAAGACTCATCGAGATAAAGTTAATAATATATTTATCGTCTTCCACAATTAAAATTTTATGCTTATCTGCCATCTGTACTTACCTGCCTTGCCTCCAACCAGAACATGAACCTTGCTCCGCCTTCTTTTCTGTTCTCTGCACAAATATTTCCACCATGTGCATTTACTACCGCTTTACATATAGCCAATCCCAGTCCAATTCCTCTTTGTCTGTCCCCTTTTTCATCTGACCTTGTAACAAATTCGTCAAAAATATTTTCTTTCAGATCTTCCTGAATCCCGTCTCCGTCATCTTCTACACTGATCCACACTTTCCCTGCATCATATCTGGCTTCTATACAGATCCATCCATTTTCCCCTGTATGCTTCATCGCATTATCCAGAAGATTGACCAGCACCTGGACCATCAGTTTTCCATCTACATTTACAACAATCAGCTCCGACGGAAGTTTAATTTCAAATCTCCTCTTTTCCCGGAGTCCTATGATATGTGATACGGCTTCATAGATCAGATCATCCACTACTTCCTGGTTTTTCCGGATCTCAAATTCTTCACTTTCCAGCTTTGTCATATTCAAAATATTTTCCATCAGGCGCATCAGCCATACAGACTGCTCCTGTATCTCTCCTGCCAGTTCCTTTCTGACTCCGGCATCCAACTCATCCGCCTCTTTTAAGAGTCCTGCAGCTCCCATAATTCCGGTCAAAGGTGTCCTGAAATCATGGGATATACTTCTCAGCATATTGCTTTTCAGCTTTTCTCTTTCCATCTGTGCCCTTGTTTCCTCTGCAATACGCACCTGATTATGAAATCGTACCATAATACTTGCGGAAATGAATCCTGCGATAAGGAAAAATACAAGAAGTACCACATCATTCTGATCCGTCATCGCAAATGTGTGCACCGGCACTGTAAAAAAATAATTAAACAGCAGCACACTGCATACAGAAGCCATCATTCCATACAGATAACCGGTAGTTGTAACTGTTATGACCAGTACACCCACAATATAGATCATCAGAATATTTTCTTTTCGAATTCCATAACTCTGGAGAAAAAAAGACAAAAATGTTGCAATCGCCATGATCGCAATCGACTGCACCATATATTTTACTCTCTCTTTTGTCATTTTCTTTCCCCCATCATTCATCATTTTATACTTGCAAGCAGACGGTCAATATCCTTTGTAAGACCTACTACAAGCAGATGATCCTTCTCATGCATCACATAATCCGCTCTCGGAAGGACCACCAGCTCTGTATTTTTCTTTATTCCAAATACATTTATATGATAGTTTGCCCTTATATCCGCTTCTTCTATCGTCCGCCCGATCCATGCAGCCTTCGGCTGGATTTCAAAAATCGAATAATCCTTACTGAGTTCAAAATAGTCAAAAACATGATTTGCACTGTATTTTACAGCCAGTCGTTCTGCAATATCCCGATCCGGATAAAAGACTTCATCCGCTCCATTTCTCAATAAGAATTTTGCATGAATATCCCTGTTTGCCTTACTGACAACATGTTTGGCTCCAAGCTCTTTTACCAGGCTTGTTATCTCCAGACTGCTCTGGAAATTTGATCCGATGCACACAAAGCAAAGATCGAAATTTCCTACTCCAAGACTTCTTAATACTTCTTCATTTGTACAGTCCCCTACCCGTACTGCTGTTGCGTATTCCAGCAAATCCGTTGTCTTTTTCTCATCTTTATCGATGATCATTACCTCATTTCCCCGATTTGCCATATCAATACACAGATGATGGCCAAATCTTCCAATTCCTATAATCAATACTGATTTCATTTTCTACTCCTTGTTCTATCCTATCGTAATTTCTTCTACCGGTTTCCGGATCGGTGCTCCATGTCTGTGCCCTTTCAGTGAAAGTGCAAATGTCAGACTTCCTATTCTTCCGCAAAACATCAGAAATACCAGCACCATTCTTGATGCCATACATACATCTCTTGTGATTCCCGCAGACATTCCCACTGTTCCCATTGCAGAAAAGACTTCAAACATCACATCCGACAAAGAAAACGGCTGCATAATTTCCATGAAGATCGTTCCTGTTAGTATAAGGAACAAATTCGTACACATTACAACACTGGCCTTTCTGATCGCAGTTTCATCCAGTCTTCTGTTAAATACATTACAACCGGCTGCTTCCATCAGATTTGCACGCACAAATACAATAAGAACCACTACGGTTGTCGTCTTAATTCCACCTGCTGTAGATCCCGGGCTTCCTCCTATGAACATCAGAATCATAGTAACAAGTTTACTGCCTTCCGTCAATGCTCCTGTATCGGTTGTATTAAATCCTGCCGTTCTGGCTGTCACCGAGTGAAATAAAGAACAGAGTATCTGTTCTTTCACAGGCATCCCTGCCAGTACATTATTTTTTTCCAGTATCAGGAATAAAACTGCTCCTCCTATAATCAGAAAACCTGTTGTTGATAATACAATCTTTGTATGCAGATGATATTTTTTCCATTGAAATTTTTTCACAGACAGATCATCCCACACTAAAAAACCGATTCCACCGATTATAATCAGCAGCATGATCACTGTATTTACCAGCCAGTCATCCGAATATCTGATCAGTGACTGATAGGCACCATTTTCTCCCATAAGGTCAAACCCGGCGTTGCAAAAGGCTGATATAGAATGAAAAATCCCGTACCAGATTCCTCTTCCTATTCCGAATTCCGGAATAAACCGGATCATCAGCAATACAGCTCCAATGCTTTCAAAAAAAAGTGTTCCTTTTATAATCTTCTTCGTAAGCTTTACAATTCCACCAATTTGAATACTATTGATACTCTCCTGCAAAATTCCACGGACTTTAAGCCCTATCTTTCTTCTTAACAGAATCGCCACACAGACACCAATTGTCATAAATCCCATACCGCCGATCTGGATCAGGATCAAAATGATAAGCTGTCCAAAAAAAGACCAGTGCAGATATGTATCCTGTACAACCAGCCCAGTCACACAGGATGCGGATGTCGAGGTAAATAATGCATCTGCAAAAGATGTCATATTTCCATCCCTTGATGAAACCGGAAGCATTAAGAGAATACTTCCCAAAAGGATCAACAACAAATACCCGACAACAATCATCTGTGTCTGTGTCATCTTTTTATATATTACTGTCATTTGTTTCGTTTCCTTTCTCCTCTATATCTTTCTTCCTCTCTCTCTTTTTTATCCTTCTTCAGAAAAATGTCGAGTTCACGCATCAGATGCAATCCGGCGATCAGCAGAAAGCTCAGGATCCCTGTAAATAAAATAATACTCTCAATCTCGAACATAACCTTTCCTTCCTCTCACTGTTTTTCCTCTCCTGTTTTGTAAATCAATGATAGTATTTTTAGTATAAAGATTGTATAAAGATTCCTGATTTTATGTAAATATTCCGTTATGATTTCCTGCTGAAAAATGGGATTAGGAATTTCATTAAATAGAAAGAATGTGCATCTCCGGCACGCAGTGCCTTTTGTTTCATAGGAAGTTCCTTCGGGATTTTCTATGAAGCAAAAAACGGGCACTTTGCAGTTCTTTCTGCAAAGCGTCCGCCTTTTTTACAAAATCTTTTTATTCAACTGCTGCTTCTTCCTCATCTGTTTCCGGAACATCATTATGAACGGCAGCCACACCTGCTACATCTGCTTCCGGATCTGTGATCAGTTTGACATCTTTATCCTTTGCGATGTCAAGGTCTTTGACTTTAATGGTTTCTCCAACCTTCAAATCTCCAACGTCAACAATTACTTTTTCAACAAGTGCAGATGGAAGTGCTTTGTATTCAATTTCATCAAGCAGTTCCTCTACAACACCTGTGACAACCTTTGACTGATTGTGGATCACAACTTCTGCTACGGAATGTACCATTTCTCCACTTACCAGTGCCTGAAAATCTATTTCAAGTACTTTTGAACCCATAGAATCATAATCGACTTCTTTTACCAGCACATCCATCTGCTCTCCGTCCAAATCCAACATGATCTGGCTTCCTTTGCCATTAGCTTTCAGGAACTTTTCCGCTTCTTTCTGTGTCATCTGTACCGGAATGGAGCCTTCAATCTCACGTCCGAATACATTGCCGGTTACATAACCTTCTCTTCTGAGTTTTTTGGCTTTTGTCTGCATGTTTCTTTTTTCAGCTTTTAAAGTATTCATTTATCTTTTCCTCCAATCACTGACTTCTGGTAAAGTACCTATTTCCTTGTTACAGCTGTATTATAGCACTCATGGATTATCAAGATTAACCAAAATCACATCTTTTTTGATCAATATTTTTGCTGTTTTTCAAACTTTTTTCTTTGTTTTGTGCAATTTTTTTATTTTTCATCTCTTATAGATTTCCATAATTTTTCATATTTTCAGCTTTTTATTGTTCCAGATATTCTTTGATCCTGTCGATATTATACAAAGGAATATTTGTCATCCATTCCTGTTCCCGGTAATCTGACATTGACGTTCTTACGGCATATTTAGGCTTATATTTTTCACAGAACGCTTTCAGGCTTTTTGCCCTCAAATTTTCCTCCGCTTTCACTTCCAACGGAATAATCGAAGTTCTTCCCTGCTCTTTGTACCTTATGAATCAGTCCACAGTCTAAAAGCCATTGTATTGCCAGCTCAAAATCTTTTGCCCTTGATCCTTTTCTCACCTGTCCATAGATATATTTTTTATTTTTCTTCGCCAGCTGCATCGGAATCGAATTCCATACAAGATTCAGTCTTGGAACCAATGAAGTCTCGGCGTGTTTTGAAAAATCCTGTTGATAATAATTCAACAGGTTCTTCTGTATCTCTCTGACCTGATTAAAATCCTTCGTTTCTACATACGTCTGTACTACTTCCGGCATGCCACCTACATAATAATATTCGCGTAATCGGTCTATATATTTAGATTTGAATGTTGTCACCATATCGGTATCCGTTCCCTGAAGAATATTTACGAAGCGTTCCTCTCCTAATGCGCACAAAAATTCCTGAAATGTCAATGGATAAAGATCCATAAACTCTACCTTTCCGACCGGAAAAGAAGTTCCTTTATGCAATGCCGCACCCAAAAGAGAACCTGCTGCCACAATTGCATATTCACCTGCAAAATGCTATACTCGGATAAGAAATGTTAATGAAAAGAGGTTTGATTATGAGAGCATATGAACGACTTTTAAATTATGTAGTAGTCCGTACTCCAAGTGATGAACACAGTACGACTTCTCCTTCTTCCCAGTGTCAGTTCGACCTGGCACGTATTCTGGCAGATGAGATGACTGCCCTCGGGATTTCTGACGTAAGTCTGGATGAATTCTGCTATGTATATGGAAAGATTCCTGCCACACCAGGATATGAGAATAAACCATCTATCGGATTTATCGCACACATGGATACCGTTTCCGATTACTGTGACCATGACATCATCCCGGTCGTACACAAGAACTACGATGGCGGTGATCTGCCGCTTGGCACAAGTGGACGTACCCTTACCGTAAAAGATTTCCCGCATCTTCCATCTCTTGCCGGACGCACCCTGATCACAACAGACGGTACAACTGTTCTTGGTGCCGATGATAAAGCCGGAGTTGCCGAGATCATGACCATGGCTGAAGCACTGATCAAAGAAAATATTCCTCATGGACCGATCTCAATCGCTTTTACACCAGATGAAGAAGTCGGTGGTGGAACTGATCATTTTAACGTAGAAAAATTTGCTGCACAGTTTGCCTACACTCTGGATGGCGATACCGAAGGAGAAATTCAGTATGAAAACTTCAATGCATGCAAGGCAGATTTTGAAATTACCGGCTTTGCTGTGCATCCGGGTTCCAGCAAGGATACGATGATCAATGCGTGCCTGGTTGCCGCTGAAATCAATAACATGCTTCCAGGACTTGAAATCCCGCGTGAAACGGAGGATTATGAAGGATTCTACCATCTGACCGGTATGAGTGGAGATGTGGCACAAGCAAAGCTTCATTACATTGTAAGGGATCACGACAAGAATCTGTTTGAAGCCAGAAAAGAAACTCTTCGCCATATCGAAAAAAATCTCAATGAAAAATGGGGAGAAGGCACTGTGAAGCTTATGATTACTGACCAGTACCAGAATATGGCTGAGATTATTGCCGGATGCATGCATCTGATTGAGAATGCAAAGAAAGCCTGTGAAAATGCGGGTGTTGCACCGCTTGTGCTTCCGATCCGTGGCGGCACAGACGGATGCCAGCTCAGCTTTATGGGGCTTCCTTGCCCAAACCTTGGAACAGGGGGACATGCATTCCATGGACCATATGAACACATCACGGCAGAAGGAATGGACAAGGCTGTGGATATCGCAGTTGAGCTTGTGAAATTATACGCGGAGATGTAAAGGGTTGTCTTTCGTCTTTAATCCGATTTAACAAGTAAACAAATATTTTAAGCAAAACCGGAGTTGCCGCATATCACTAAAATCCATGCGACAACTCCGGTTTCTTAAATTTGAAAATATTCTTTTATCTGTCCCAGTATTATCCCCATCAACTTTGTCCTTGCTTCTACACTCGCCCATGCTACATGTGGTGTAATCAGCAGTTTTTTGCTGTCTTTTATTTTTCGCAGCGGATTCGTCTCACTCATCGGCTCCTGACAAAGTACATCAAGTCCGGCTGCAGCTATCTCGTCATTTTCCAGTGCCTCATACAGATCCTGCTCGACTACGATCGGACCACGTCCGAGATTCAGGAAAATACAGGTTTTTTTCATTTTTGCAAATGCTGCTTTATCCATTAAGCCCTCTGTATGTTCATTTAACGGTGCATGAATGGATATAATGTCAGATTTTGCAAGCACTGTATCCAGATCTACCTGTTCGTAACCTTCCTGCGCCGAACGCCCTGATGCAGAGTAATAAATAATCTGTGCTCCAAATGCTTTTGCGATATCCGCAACTCTCCGTCCAATTGTTCCCAGACCTATGATCCCCCACGTTTTTCCACTGATCTCCGTAAAATGCTCTGCAAAATGCGTAAATATTGTATCATTGATGTAACGCTCTTCTTTTACATAATCATCGTAATAACGTATCTTTTCCAGCAGATAGAGAAGCATTGCAAAAGTGTGCTGTGCCACCGTTTCTGTCGAATAGCCAGCTACATTTCTCCATGCAACTCCTCTTTTTTCCAGATATTCTTTATCCAGATTGTTGGTCCCCGTTGCCGTCACACATACCAGCTTTAAATTCTCTGCTTTTCCAATCGTCTGCTCATTGACCTGTACTTTATTTAAAATAATCACATCTGCATCCTGAACTCTTTCCGGTACTTCTTCTGATGTAGAAAAATCGTATTTTACGACTTCACCTAACCTGTCAAATCCAGAAAGATCAATATCTTCTCCAATTGTTTTTACATCCAAAAAAACTATTTTCATAATCTGTTCCTCACTTTATCACTGTAATTTGCAACTTTTTCTGTTCATTATCATAACAAATTTATTTTACGAATACAACCTAAACAACCGTTGACATCCTTATCCTATGGCGCGTATACTAAAGAAATGAAGAGCATTTGCGATTATATCCAGATATAATTAGCAGGTGTTTTTTTTGGTCTTTCTGGCAAGCCTTTGCTTTTTATAAATCACATTCCATCAACATCAAGGAGGTTATTATCATGAATCAGAACAAAGCTTTGGAACTTACAAAAGATATCGCAACTGACATTATCGGAGGAATCCTGATCGCTGTCGGTGTCTATAATTTTGCTGCCGCCGCAAAATTTCCGATGGTAGGGGTAAACGGAATCGCCCTGATCTTTTACCAGTTGTTTGGACTGCCGATCGGTACTGTTGCCTTGATCCTTAACATCCCGATCGCCATCTGTTGTTTTCGGCTTCTGGGACGCAGATTTTTCCTGAATTCAGTCCGGACGATCATTATTACTTCCATAATCATGGACGTGATCGCACCGCTGTTCCCGGTTTATCAGGGTGACAGACTTCTTTCTGCCATCTGCTGCGGTGTCCTTTCCGGACTTGGTTATGCAATGATCTATATGCGTGATTCTTCAACCGGCGGCTCTGACTTTATCATGATGTCGATCAAAGCACTGAACCCTCACCTTTCCCTTGGAAATATTGCATTTGCACTGGATGCAGTAATTGTGATCCTCGGAACCGTAATTGTATCCCGTGACGTGGACAGTCTGATCTACGGTCTGATCGTCAGCTATCTGCTCTCTCTTGTTATGGATAAAGTTATGTACGGAATTGATGAAGGAAAGCTTGCCCTGATCGTAACCGATCCCGAGCACAGCACTGAAATCTGCTTCAAAATCGATGAGGTTCTCGGACGCGGCTCTACAATTTTAAATGGTATGGGAAGTTATTCCAAAGATGATAAGCACATCATAATGTGCGCCTGCAACAATAAGCAGATGTACGGAATCCGCAAGCTGATCAAAACGATTGATCCAAAATCCTTCCTTGTAATCATGGAATCGAATGATGTAGTGGGTGAAGGATTTAAAGATGAGTAAATTGCGGTCAGCTTTTTCAGACAGCTAAGCAAATCATCCGTATCACTTGTTGGACACTTTGCATCAAAAATAGAATTTCTGATAATAAAAACCGGAGGCTCATGTGTCTTTTTACACAAGCCTCCGGTTTTTCTATAATCTGCCAAGCCAATACTTCGCTTTTATACACACTCTGATTCCCTGTCCTTTTTAAGTCCGGCTCTTCCTATGAATTCAGATCTTCTGTGATTGATTTAAGGTTCATGAAGTTTGTCAGATAATCTGCTGTACCAGTCTTCGCATCTGTTCCGGACATGTTAAATCCACCAAATGGATGCTGAAGTACAACTGCTGCTGTAGATTTTCTATTAAAGTATAAGTTACCTACCTGGAATTCTACTTTTGCTCTCTGGATATTTTCACGTGTCTCACTGTATACAGATCCTGTCAGACCATATTCTGTCTGGTTTGCTACATCAAGTGCTTCATCAAAAGAATCTACTTTGATAACAGCAAGGACTGGTCCAAAGATTTCTTCATTGGCAATTCTTGCATCTCTCTTGATATCGCGGATTACAGTAGGATCAATATAATATCCTTCTGCGTCACTGTATGTACCACCGAATACAACATTTCCTTCTTTACGTCCGATCTCGATGTAATTGGTAATGCTGTTATAAGCGCCCTGGTTGATAACCGGTCCCATCGCTGCATTGCTTTCGCCCGATCCCTGGTTCGCCTTCAGTTCTGCTGCGCATTTTACAACTTCATCTACAAACTCATCATATACATCTGCCAGAACAATTGCTCTTGAGCATGCAGAGCATTTCTGTCCCTGGAATGTAAATGCAGAGCTTGCAACTCCATTTGCTGCTTTCTTGATGTCTGCTGTTGAATCTACGATAATTGCATTCTTTCCACCCATCTCAGCCACAACACGTTTGATCCATCTCTGTCCGTCAGCGATCTTGGCTGCATGTTCATTGATTCTGCATCCAACTGCTTTTGATCCTGTGAAGTTTACAAATCTTGTAAGCGGATGTTCTACGATGAAGTCACCAATCTCTGATCCTGATCCAGGAATGTAACTTACTACGTCAGCCGGAATACCGGCTTTCTGGCAGAGTTCTACGAATTTGTATGCAACGATCGGAGCGTCTGAAGATGGTTTGCAGCAGATCGTGTTACCGGTAACAACTGCAGATACGATCATTCCACCAAACAGTGAGAGTGGGAAGTTCCATGGAGAAACAGCCACACCTACACCGAGCGGGATGTAAACGCATTTTGTAAGTTCATCTGTAGGAACCAGCTCTTTTCCTTTTTCCAGATTCTGGATATGCATTACATAAGAATTGATAAAGTCAAGCTGCTCGCAAAGTTCTCCGTCAGCTTCTCCCCAGTTCTTTCCACTTTCAAGGACATTCCATGCATCCATGATGAAACGGTTCTCGATCAGAAGTGCTGCAAGTCTTCTTAATACACGTACTCTTTCTTCTACAGATGTCAGGCTCCATTTTTTGAATGCTTCGTAAGATGCCTTGATTGCCTCATCAGCCTGTTCTTTGCTGCATGAGCATGCATATCCGAGTACTTCCTTCGTAGCCGGTGATACAGAAGCGATCTTCTTTTCCGTCTCAACTTTTTTTCCACCGATGATCAACGGATAAACAGCACCTGCTTCTGCATGAGCCTGTTTGAATGCTTCTTCTATTTTCTTTTTATTTTCTTCCAATGTGAAATCAACTTCTACTGCGTTTTTAAATCCTGTAAGCATGTACTTATGTCCTCCTTGAACTATGGTCTATAAATTGTTTATTATTGTAACAGCAAATTTTCTCCACGTCAATATGTTAAAGTAAAAAAATGTATTTTCGTATACAATTATACCGTTTATATTTTAACAAATAACTTGCATATTTTCGTTCTATTGACATTTTATCTCAATTGATATAAGATATTGTTTAAATGGTTCTTTTTAGAACAATTTTTCAAGTGACTGCGCTCGGCACGAGAATGTGTCAAGGCACATTCTTTTTTATTAAAAAACGGAGGTGTATGGATGAACATTACATATCTGCTTGTATTAATGCAGCGAATTGGTAAAATGCATGAACAGAAGTTGAAAGAATTATGCCGCCAGTATGATCTCTCGCTGATCGAGGCTAAGATCATTGCTTTCTTACATAATAACCCCACAAAAGATACCGCAGGTGATATCGTCGAGCTACGGATGCTCTCAAAAGGGAATGTATCCCAGGCAGTTGATCTTTTATGTCAGAAGGGGCTTCTTTCAAAAACAGCAGACCAGACGGATCGCAGGAAAACGCATCTTTCCCTGCTGCCATCATGCGAAAATGTTACCAGAGCAATCGACACGTTCCAGTCTGCTTTTTACCACAATCTGTTTGACGGATTTTCATTAGAAGAATTCCAGATGTTCGCCTCGCTGAATGAACGTCTGGCATCCAACGTAGCAACTATTTATCACAAAGGAGATTATTAGACATGAACAAAGACAAAGATTTTCTGGGTACTGAACCCGTCGGAAAGCTGATGTTCCGGCTGGCGCTTCCGACGATCACCGCACAGCTCATCAATATGCTGTACAACATTATTGACCGTATTTACATTGGACACATTCCTGGTAATGGGGCACTTGCCCTTACCGGAGTCGGTGTATGTATGCCACTGATTATGATCATTTCCGCTTTTGCCGCACTGGTTGGAGGCGGTGGTGCACCGCATGCTTCGATTGCAATGGGAAAAAATGATCTTAATACTGCAGAACATATTCTGGGTAACTGCTTTTTCCTGCAGATTCTGATTTCTATAATCCTGACAGTCATCCTGCTGTTTGGTAACCGTACTTTTCTTCTTGCCTTCGGTGCCAGTGAAAATACGATTGAATACGCTGTAAATTATATGAACATTTACGCTGTCGGCACTATTTTCGTCCAGCTTACCCTTGGCATGAATATGTTTATCACCACACAGGGTTTTGCCAAAACAGGTATGCTCTCTGTTCTGATCGGAGCAGTGATGAACATTGTTCTGGATCCGCTGTTTATCTTTGCATTCCATCTGGGTGTCAGAGGTGCTGCGCTTGCCACAATTCTGTCACAGGCAGTCTCCTGCATCTGGGTTCTTTCTTTCCTTTGCGGAAAAAAGACGATCCTGCACATCCGGAAAAAGAATCTCATCCTGAAACCGGAGATTATTCTTCCTTGTGTCGCTCTCGGGCTTGCCACATTTATCATGCAGGCTAGTGAGAGTATCATCTCTGTATGTTTCAACTCTTCTCTGCTGAAATACGGAGGAGATATCGCAGTTGGTGCCATGACGATCCTTACCAGTGTCATGCAGTTCGCAATGCTGCCACTGCAGGGTCTTGGACAGGGTGCACAACCAGTCCTGAGCTATAATTACGGTGCAAAAAACAGAGATCGTGTAAAAAAAGCTTTCAGGCTTCTTTTAACAGCAAGCCTCTGTTATTCCACAATTCTGTGGGCATTTATTATGCTCTTCCCTCAGGTGTTTGCAGAAATGTTTACTTCCGATTCTGCACTGCTTGGTTTTACTAAATCAGCACTCCGGATTTACTGTGCCTGCCTGCTGCTTTTCGGAATCCAGATCGCATGCCAGATGGCATTTACATCATTCGGAAAAGCAAAGGCTTCGATTGCTGTCGCTGTTACACGTAAATTTATCCTGTTGCTGCCACTGATCTATCTGCTGCCGCATATTCTGACCGGGAACAAGACCAATGCAGTGTATATGGCTGAACCGATTGCAGACTTCCTGGCTGTATCCTTCACGACGGTTTTGTTTACGTTTCAGTTTAGGAAAGTGTTGAAAGAACTTGAGGGGTAGTCGCAAGAGGGCATAAAAAATAATCCCTGGTAGCTGCTAAGTTGCACGAACCATTCCAACGAGCCTTTCAAAGCATCAATTGTGTCAGCAATGGCTTCCACAATTGATTAAGTCTCGTTTCCATCGTGCAAAGACGCATCTACTAGGGATTATTTTTTATTTACGTTGTTGACTGAGTTTTACTTCTTTGACAGGATTTTGAACTGGAGCCGTAAATCATTGTTTTATAATTTACACTTTACCTCAATTAGGCTTCCTGACCATCGGCGATTTTAGATGTTTCTTTTTCCTGGAATAATAATGCAAAAATCTTTCTTACTAATGGGCCGGCGAAGCAGAGCTGCCAGAAAAATGCCATCGGGAAGTTGATTGCAGTGGTCTGGAACCAGACGGATACGAACTGGGTTCCGGCATTTTTGAAGAGCAGGGTTGCTGCGAAGCTCATAAGCGGACACATTCCTATGACGGATACTACGGAAATGGCGATCACCAGGTGAAAGGCATTGTCTCTTTCCAGATTAACAATGGAAAATGCTTTTTTCTTTGCAAATGGTCCAATCAGGAAGAAATCAAGAATGAATGCAATTGGTCCCATAATGACCAGCTCGTGGAATGCATTTAAAAATACCTGGTTGTTCATTCCTCCTACGTTGAGAGCAATGTTGTAACAGATCATGGTATAAACCATCACGAACACCATGATAATTGTGAAAATAACGTCTTGAAATTTGTTTTTTGGCATAAAAATATCCTCCTTCATAATAAGCGTAACAGAAAATGTGTTGTTCGTTCATCATTCCGGAGGAATGTATCGTTTCCAATATAACCGAGATTCTATTCTTTTTTCTATATGGCATATGCCAGACAACGCCATATCAGCAAGATTTATAATACCTCAACTCTTTAAAAACAGTCAAGTATTTTTTCAGATACATTGAATCATTTTTATCTCTTTTTTCCAAATAAAGAACTCCATACCGTCAGGACCGCTCCTGCAAAAAGAGCCAGATCCGAGAGATTAAAAGTGATATCCGAGAGTTTCCTGTTCTTTGTTTTCAGAGACAGATAATCGACCACATAACCTCTTTTGAAACGGTCATAAGTATTACCAACTGCTCCGCCCAGCATCAGCGATATTCCAAGCTTTGCCAGTTTGCGTCCTGGTTCTTTCCAAAGAAGGTGCTCCCAGAAAAACAGGATTCCAAGTGCTGCCGCCGACATGCCCTTTACCAGCTTTGGTCTGGAATCCAAATGATTCATCATCAGACCTTTGTTGTGGACTTTGCGGTAGATTCCTTTTCCCTTCCAAATCCGGTGTTCTTCCCCGTCTCTTACATTTTCTTCAGTATATTTTTTAATTCCAAGATCGCACCCGGCAACAAAAGCTCCGGTTAAAATGCTCAGGATTTCCATAATTATTCTCCTTTGATGCGCGCGATTTCCTGTTCGCATACCTCTGTCTGTTCTTCACGCTTTTCGATTGCTTCGCAGAGTGCGATAAAATCGGTATCTACCACTTCCCCCTGTTTGAAACGCTCATATACCAATCGTCCGATCTCTGTCATATCCCGCTCGCTGTCTCGCTTCAGACCATAGATCTCATTTTTCTTTTTCTGGATATCGATCGTATCTCCTGCCTTCTTTCCAAGATCATCCACGGTATCTGAAATCCGCTTTCCTATTGTATCAAAAAAATCACTCATTTACTTTTTCCCCTTTCGCATCTGCGTATTTTTCAGAACCGCCTGATCTGCTCAAAAGTACGGTAAAGGTTCAATGCTCCATATCCCCATTCCTGGTTCGGATAATTCATGTCTGTCTTCCGTGAAGCTCCCAATATCAGCAGATTCTTCATCTGTGATGCATCCAGATTCACTCCATGCCTATCCAGCCACTCCATAAAAAGTGCCAGTGCTCCGGAAGTGATCCCAACTGCTATACTGGAACCAGATCTTGCAACAAACTGCCCCCTTAAATTGATCCCTGTCACATTGATCCCCGGCGCAGCAAAATCCGGTTTGATTCTGTTATCTCTAGTATAACCTCTTCCAGAACTGACTGCAATGCTATTTTCCTTTCCATTATAGTACGCTGCACAGACCACCGCCCCGGTATCCCCTGGTTCCATCACCGTATATTCCGGATTTGCACGGATAAAATAGACATTTCCCGTCAGAAACTCTTCCATTGGAAGCCAGATATGAAAGATTCCATTCCCCAGCTCCAGTGTTTCCGGTATAATCTTCCAGATTCCGCTTCCCGGTCTTTCAAACTGAAAAAATGCCAGCTGCGCCCCGGTCGTCTCTACCAGAACCCGGTAATTAAATATTACCCTGGTCTGCTCGAATACAAACACATACTCTCCTATTCCCCGTTTGAGCGAGATCGGTCCTACGGTCTGTCCTGTTGGAGATGCAATAGAAAGAGCCAGAAGATTCGGAAGTTCTGTCCATAGTTCCATCACAAAACCTCTGGTATTATTCCCTACATTAATCTCGACCGGCAGATTATTTTCCTGTTCCAGAATTCCCAGATAATGATGCCTTTTATCTGCCTCGTTGCCACTTCCGGTCACAATCCCGATTCCTTCGCTCGCCGCTACATTTTGCAGATACTCTGACAGGATTGAATATCCTCCATGTCCTCCAAAGCTTGTTCCAACTGCCAGACAGATCACCAATGGTCTTTTCAGCTCTTCTTGTACCTTCTGCAGATAAAAAACCGCCGCTACCAGATCATTTTCCTGATAGCATCCGGCATCCCGGTCTACAAAATAGTACTCCCGTAAATATTCTTTTGCCTCTTTCAGCTTCACGATCACCATCTCTGCCTCCGGCGCTGCCCCGATAAACAGATTCTCCGGATTTGCCCCTCCGCATGCCACACTTGCAACAAAAGTGCCATGTCCGTCCGTATCAAATGACGGAACGGTTTCCTTGGGATTCTCACTTAGGATTGCCTGATTGATTTGTTCCTTCGTATATTCACTTCCATATCCGATTTCCCGTGGCGCTGTTCCACTTTGTTCTTCCTGATCCCAGATTCGCTGGATCCTGGTCGAACCATCCAGATTCCGGAAAATGGGATCCAGATAGTTGATCCCAGTATCAATGATCCCAACCAGAACTCCTTCACCACTCAGTTCCAGACCAGGTATATTCTGAACCGCAGCAATTCCCGCCTGCTGGATTGCTGCCATATCCAGTGTTGTATAACACTTCGGAACCATTGTATAAGGATAATCGGCAAGTGACTTTTTTCTGTCTTCACTCTGGTCAATATAAAAAAGCTCAAAACCGTATTTCAACGGTATCCGGCATCCGTTTTCCAAAGGAAAGTTTTTCCCAAGAGCACCGGTATCCCTCATCATAAAATCCCTGTATTCTTCTGACAGGATCTTTTCTTTACATTCTTCCTGTAGCATAAAAATCCCTCATATACTTTCTTTTGGAAAATATATGAGGGATTTTTCTTTCTTATTACTATGATACTGGACGGTTACGCATTTTGCACTCCATATCCATTCTTTATTCGGTACGTTTCTTTTCAATATCCTCGTAGAAGGAAGTCACTTCTTTTCCTTTTTCCAGGGTACTTACATTCGGACCACTCTTGAATACGATTTTCAGAAGAATTGGTGTGATGATCGTTGTGATCACTACCACGATGATAACCGGTCCGAGGAAATTACCGCCCATCATACCGAGTGCTTCTCCCTTGCTGGCAACGATCAGCGCAACCTCACCACGGGAGATCATTCCGACACCGATTCGTGCACACTGATAATTCTTATATCCACACATCTTCGCACCAAGGGCACAGCCAACGATCTTTGTCAGGATCGCAACAATGGTAAGAATCACTGCAAAGCCTACAATTGCAGCACTCATCTTCGGAAGTTCTACCTTCAGCCCGATACTTGCGAAAAATACCGGTGAAAGCAGCATATAAGACATGGTATCAAATTTCTTCAACACGAAATCAGATTTACTTGTATTGGAAATGATCAGTCCGGCGATAAATGCACCGGTGATATCTGCAACACCGAAGAATTTCTCTGCCACATAAGCCATCAGCAGACAAAATACAAATGCCATGATTGCATGACGTCTGAGTCCCTTTTCCGCCTGATCTGTCCACTTTTTAAATATCTTGTAAAAGATCAGTCCGATCACACCTGCAAATGCGAAGAATGCAACGATCTTCAGTAATACAACTGAAATCTTTACCGATTCATCTGCCATACTTGTTACCAGTGTCAGTGCAATGATACCAAGCACGTCATCAATGATCGCAGCTCCAAGAATCGCATTTCCGGATTTGGTTTTTAATTTACCAAGTTCTTTTAATGTCTCTACCGTAATACTTACGGAAGTTGCTGTCAGGATAACACCGATAAAGATATTCTGCAAAAATACGCTGCAGGATGCATCGGATGCGATCACATCCGGACGGTTAAAGAACATTGCAGTCGCATAACCGCCGATCAGTGGAACGATAACACCTATCAGTGCAATAACGAAGGATGCTTTTCCACTTGCCTTCAATTCCTGTATATCAGTTTCCAGACCTGCACAAAACATCAGCACGATAACACCGATCTCTGCAACGTTATGTATAAAGCTTGTCTCTGTCAGGATCCCAAGCATCGCCGGTCCAAGAAGAACGCCTGCAAGAAGTGCCCCTACAACCTGTGGCATCTGTACCTTTCTGGTCGCAAGACCAAGTGCTTTAGTACAAAGTAAAATAATTGCAAGATCCAGTAAATACTTATAAGTCTCCATTCTCTCTCACTCCTGTTTATATCTTGTTTTTTTAGACACATTGTCTAATGTACACCTTTTAATACAATTTTTCAACAAAAAAATACCCGTAAATCTTTAATTTACGGATATTTCCCATTCTATTTTTGTATAACCGCCATGTTTTTTTGATATATGAAGATTATTGTTATACTCAGTGATGCTCAAGCCTTGGTACAGACTGGCTTCTCAGTTCGATCAGCGGTCCTCCGGTTCCTTCGATATATGCCTCCGTGATCGTCACTTCCCCGATGCTGTCATCCTTCGGAATCTCATACATAATATCCAGCATGAATTCTTCAATGATCGCACGCAGTGCACGGGCTCCGGTATCCTTCTTCATTGCCTTTCTTGCGATCGCATGAAGTGCACCATCATCGAATTTCAGATTGACCTCATCCAGTGCCAGAAGCTTCTGATACTGCTTGAGGATCGCATTTTTCGGCTCTTTTAATATCTGAACCATCATCTCTTCATCCAGTCCCTGAAGCGTAAATACGATCGGGAGACGTCCCAGAAATTCCGGAATCATTCCGAAGTTACGCAGATCTTCTGTCGTCACCTTCTCCAGTATTTTCTTATCATGATCATATTTGTCTTTCAGATCCGCTCCAAACCCGATAGAAGAATTCTTCATCAGTCTTTCCTTGATGATCTGCTCAAGATCCGGGAACGCACCGCCACAGATAAAAAGGATATTCTTTGTATTGACTGTAGTGAGCGGAACCATCGCATTCTTACTGTTGGCTCCTACCGGCACTTCCACTTCGCTGCCTTCTAACAGCTTTAACATTCCCTGCTGTACGGATTCTCCGCTGACATCTCTCTGGCTGGTATTCTTCTTCTTCGCAATCTTGTCGATCTCATCGATAAAGATAATTCCCTGTTCCGCCTTATCTACGTCGTTGTCCGCAGCTGCAAGGAGCTTTGATACTACACTTTCAATATCATCCCCTATGTAGCCGGCCTCGGTAAGAGAGGTCGCATCGGTAATTGCAAGCGGCACATCCAAAAGTTTTGCCAGTGTCTTTACCAGATACGTCTTTCCAGAGCCGGTAGGTCCGATCATCAGCATATTGGATTTCTCGATTTCAATCTCATCCATTGTATCCGTTGCCACTCTTTTATAATGATTGTATACAGCAACCGACATTACCTTCTTGGCGTATTCCTGTCCTACTACATATTCATCCAGTTTCGCTTTGATCTTATGCGGAGCAGGAATATCCTTGATATTCAGGATCGGTTCTTTTTCTTCTTCCGGCTTTTTCTTTTTCACACGCTGGCTCTTCGGGATCTGTGCATCCATGTCTCCAAATCCCATCATTGGTCCCATGTTCATAAACTGGCTGTAATCCATCCCGCCAAAATTCATATTGTTCATTGCATCAAAGCTTTTTTGCATACAGTCCGGACACACGCAGATATTGTTCGGAAGATCGATCATCTTTCCGGTCACACTCTCCGGTCTGTGACAGATGAAGCAGACCTTTTCATAGCGATCTTCGTTATTTTCTTTTTTGTCTGTATTTTCTACCTCACCGGTTACTTTCTCAACTGTCTTGTCCTTCTGGTCATTTTCTGCCATTGGCTGGTCCTCCTTTTTTCGGTCGTATTCAGACAGATTCCTCTGTTCTTCTTATTCGATTTCCACCCCTGCAAGTTCTATAAACTCTTCCTCTGAAATGATCGGCACTCCAAGTTCTTTCGCCTTCCTGTTCTTGGAAGAAGCAGACTCTACATCATTGTTGATCAGATAATTTGTCTTCTTCGTTACAGATCCGGTCACTTTTCCACCCATCTTCTCAACCAGTTCTTTTACCTCATTCCGGTTTGCAAAATGATTCACGCTGCCAGTGATAACGAAACTCATACCTGCAAATTTCTGTTCCTCTGCCATCTCTTCCGGCTGGATCTCCAGTTCTCCGAGAAGGAGCTTAAATTCTTTTTTTCTTTCCTCTGATATAAAATATTTTACAAATGCCGCCGCAAGCACCGGACCTACCCCCTGGATATCACTCAGTTCTTCTTCCGATGCTCCTGTCATTTTTTCCACATCATTTTTAAAATGGCGGCAGATCAGTTTTGCATTTGCGAGACCGATTCCTGCAATCCCAAGTCCATATACCACTTTAGCAAGTGTTGTGCTTCTCGCCTTATCCACGCTTGCGATCAGGTTCGCATAGGATTTTTCTCCAAAGCCTTCCATCGTCTGAATTTCTTCCTGATAGAAATCCAGATGGAAGATATCTCTGTATTTGTGAATGAATCCTCTCGCAATAAATTTCTCCAGTGTCGCCTCAGAAAGACCGTCAATATTGAGTGCATCCCTGCTGACAAACAATGCAAAGGATTTGATTCTTTTTGCCTGACACATCGGATTTGTGCAATACAACGACTTTGCATCATTCATCTGACGGATCTCCGTAGCTCCACCACAAACCGGACAGACTTTCGGAATCTCAATATTATCACTGCCGGTCAGATTCTTTGCAATCTGCGGAATGATCATATTCGCTTTATAGACTTCGATCGTATCCCCGATTCCCAGATGCAGCTCCTCCATAATACTTAAATTGTGTACACTTGCACGGCTTACCGTTGTTCCTTCCAGCTCTACCGGTTCAAAGATTGCTACCGGATTAATAAGCCCTGTTCTTGATGGACTCCATTCAATCTCCAGAAGGTGCGTCTCGCGGATCTCATCTGCCCATTTGAAAGCAAAAGAATCTCGTGGGAATTTTGCCGTTCTCCCAAGCGACTGCCCATACGCAATGTCATCATATACAAGAACCAGACCATCTGACGGAAAATCATTTTCTACGATCTTTTCTGCAAAAAATGCAACCTTCTCATCCAGTTCTTCCCTTGTCACCAGATAATGCTCCACCACATCAAATCCCTGATGTTCCAGCCAGTCAAGCTGTTCTTTTCTGGAATTGTGGAAATCCACATTTTCTGCACGTACCAGGGTAAATGCATAGAATTTTACGTTTCTCTGTGCCGTGATCTTGTTGTTCAGCTGGCGGACAGAACCACTGCACAGATTCCGTGGATTTTTATATTTTGCATCCACGTCATCAATTTCTTCATTGATCCGCTCAAAATCTTTGTAACCGATCACCGCTTCCCCTCGCAGGATCAGTTCCCCTTTATACGGAATATGAAGCGGCACGTTTTTAAATACTTTCGCATTGTTGGTAATGACCTCACCGACTTCCCCATTTCCTCTTGTAACTGCCTTAAAAAGTTCGCCGTCACGATAGGTCAGAACGATCGTCAGACCATCCATCTTCCATGAGATCACAGCCATCTGGTCTCCGACAAATTCCTTCAGCCTTGCCACTTCTTTTGTTTTGTCAAGAGAAAGCATCGGTGACTCATGACGTTCTTTCGGAAGCTCACTTAATACTTCATATCCTACATTCACCGTCGGACTGGAAGCCATAACGGTTCCCAGCTCTTCTTCCAGACCTTTCAGTTCATCATACAGCGCATCATACTCATAATTGCTCATAATTTCCTGCGCATCCTGATAATAAGCTTTTCCGGCTTTATTCAGAAGCTCTACCAGCTCCTGCATCCTTTTCATCTTATCCATATCCAAATCCACACTTTTAATTATTGTTCCACGGTGTCGGCTCTGACTTTGAATCCCTGATCAGCTCATAGAGTTCATTCAGTTCCTGATCCGTAACCTTCCGGTATTCTCCCGGCTTTAAATTACCAAGTTCGATATTCATGATCCGCACTCTCCGCAGCTCCTTTACCTCGTAGCCAAGTGCCTCACACATCCGGCGGATCTGCCGGTTGAGTCCCTGTGTCAGAATGATCTTAAATTTATATTTTCCAAGCTTTTCTACCTGGCATGGTCTTGTGACAGTATCCAGGATCGGGACACCGCCTGCCATCTCCTTGAGAAATTCATCTGTCACGGGCTTATCAACTGTAACTTTATATTCTTTTTCATGTTTATTTGCCGCACGCATCATCCGGTTGATAATGTCGCCGTTGTTCGTCATCAGAAGCAGCCCTTCCGAATCCTTATCCAGACGTCCTACATAAGTAATCCGTACCGGATAGTTAAGGAAACGTACAATACTGTCTCTCTCCCGTCTTTCCTCAGTACAGACAATTCCACGCGGCTTATTGACCGCAAGCACGATCATCTCTTCCTGTCTGGATACCTGCTTTTTCCCAATCCGGACAACCTGCCACGGCTCTACCTTCATTCCGGTCTCTGCACGCACACCGTCAACCGTCACCTGTCCGGCTGCTATCAGTTTGTCCGCTTCCCTTCTGGAACATACACCAGCTTCACTTAAATATTTGTTCAGCCGGACCGGTCCTTTATTTTCCGTGTCCAGAAACTGCTTTTCTATTTTATTTGCCATGTTTTTCTCCTGTTAATTCTCATCCAGTACCCCCGCCAGCATCCGATCTTCAAAGAATGTATTGGCATTATACAGGAACAGCACATCATCAAACTGTTTATCTGACATCACAGAACTTAATTTACCGGTATAATAACGAGGGTCGATCACAACGATTTCCCGGTAATACGGAGCCAGAAGCGGAAGAAAACAGTTTGCATATGAATCTTTGAACACCAGAAGTCTGCGTTTTTCTGTCTGTGTTGACTGGATATCGATCATTGCATGATTTCCACCGAAGAATACGGAATATTGATCTCTCTCATCCAGTTTGGATGAATCATACATAGAAGCACTCTTTTTCTGTTCTTCCACATAATTGACTGCAACCTGTGGTGCATCCGCACTCTTTGGCAGATAAATATAGATTGGTTCCTTATAATCTGTCTCATATCCACTCTTTGCGGATAACGTTCCGTTAAAAGAATCCGATACCGCATAGGCTTTCATCTTAATTTCTTCACTCTTATCCAGTCCAAGCTGTGTCTTTGCTCCCTGGAATGCATACCATGCACCAAGAGAAGTCCAGTGATGATCCGTGTGATAATAAATTGCTTCATCCTTGTGAGCATCCAGTACTTTTTCTGCATCGATCCAGTCATAAGAATCTCCAAGTTCTGCCTTTACACGGCTGATCTGTCTGCTCTGACTGGCAGTCACCGCAAATGCCGGAAGCTTGTCCTCCATAACATTTGCCGCATTCGGAACCAGCATCATATGCATCTGGATATCCGGATAACGCTCTTTAAAATTCTTCATTGCATCCAGATTCTCTTTCAGATCACTTTCATCTGCCACAGCAACATCTTCCATCAGATAATGATCCTTTCCTTTGAAAACACCACCTTCTTTTGTCCTCCCCGCCACACTGTCCGCAAATGTCTTGATTCTTACCCAGGTATCTCTTCCTGCAAACTGATCCGATACATACTCCTCGTACTGCTCCATAAACCTTCCGGAAGCAATTCCGGAAAGAGAAATTTCCGGTTTCTGCGCCAGCATACGCATTTCTTTTTCTGACATCTGCCTGTCTTTATGCATAAGGTTTACTCCGCAGCTGAGAATAAGGACTCCCAGAAATAAAAACGCACATACTGCCTGGATCTGTTTTTTCCCTCCTGGCAGAAAATACTTTGTTCTGTTTTTTTGTTTATTATTCTTTCCTTCTACCATTGTCTTTCCTTAAAATCTAAAATATAAAAATGGATTGTAACTTTCTGTCACCAGATATGCCACACACAGCACAAACAGTCCTGTCATCAGGCAGCCTGCCAGAACCGTATGCGGTCTTTCCTCATTAAATACCAGCCGCTTTCCGAGCAGATGCATAAACGGTGTACTTCCTATGATCCCTGCCACCCAGAAGAGCCAGTTTCGCATGATCAGGTACAATGCCTGGCTGTCCATAAATCCGGTTGCACCCTGTCCGAACATATTGCCGATCCAGGTAAGTGCACTTCCGAGTGTCGGGCTGAAGAACAGTACCCAGCCGAGCATGACCAGAATCATTGTGTAAAGTGTCTGGACTGCCTCCGGCAGCTTTGCAAGTATTTTTCCTGTAAAATATTTTTCAGTAATGAGGATCACTCCGTAGAAGAGCCCCCATACTACAAAGTTCCAGCTTGCCCCATGCCAGAGACCGGTCAGGAACCATACGATCAGAAGATTCAGTAAATGCCGCGGAACCGTTACCCTGTTTCCTCCAAGCGGAATATACACATACTCGCGGAACCATGATCCCAGCGAAATATGCCATCTTCTCCAGAACTCGGTAACACTTTTGGAAATATACGGATAATTGAAGTTCTGCATAAACTCAAATCCGAACATCTTTCCAAGTCCGACTGCCATGTCCGAATAACCGCTGAAATCGAAATAAATCTGGAAAGTGTAGGCAAGACATCCAAGCCATGCAGTCACTACTGACATTCCATCCATCGCCGCGATATTTTCATAAATCGAACCAATCGTATTCGCCAGAAGCACCTTCTTTGCCAGTCCTATCACAAAGAACCAGGCACCGTATCCAAACTTCGTCAGTGATTCCTTTCTTTCACGCAGTTGTCTCTCCACATCTGCATACTGTACGATCGGACCTGCGATCAGCTGTGGGAACATTGTAACATAGGTTCCGAAATCAATCAGATTTACCTGTACGTCTACATTTCCCCTATATACATCAATGATGTAAGACAATGTCTGGAAAGTATAGAAAGAAATTCCGATTGGGAGCTCCAGTTTTCTATATGGAATATAGAACGGAAGGATCGCATTTAAATTTGTCACGATAAATCCGTAATATTTGAAAAATCCAAGAATAAACAGGTTTACAACGATCGTAAAGATCAGACTGCGCACCTGCGATTTTCTTCCTGCTTTTAATGCAATGTCCATTCCGCAAAAATAATTGAACAGAATGGAAATCAGCATCAGGAAGATATAGACCGGCTCTCCCCACGCATAAAATATGAGGGAAGCGATCAAAAGTACCACATTTTTTACCTTACGCGGCACCAAATAATATACCAACAGTGTAATTGGCAAAAATGTAAACAAAAATACCAGACTACTAAATAACATAACTTTTTCGTTTCCTTTTATCTACTTCAGGCTCTTTGTAAACGCCTTTTCTACAGTTTCAGCTTTTGGTGAAATAACAAAAAGCACGTATGTACCTTTCGTCTTAATGATCGAAGCATCCAGAAGCTTTACCTGCTCGGCCCCATATCCTTCAAAATTATCGAGCTGTGTCTTTTTTCGCTGTTCTGCGGCTTTCTCAACTGCCTCTGCCTCATTCTCGTCCTTTGTTTTCACCAGAAGGAGCTCGTTGACTCCCATTGTTTCATTCGTATAATACAGTGTTATATCTTCATAATCCTTTGGATTGATCCCATAGAATCTCTTGATCTCCTGGGTTCCGGCAAGTGTCATGTTCTTGTCATCTGCCGCATCCACAACCGCTTTCTGTACATCTGCAAACGGTGTATCGCTGTCTCCCTTAGACTGAAAGATCAGACCGATATAGATAAGCAAAATAATTACCATCCCAGCTCTGATATTACGCAGAACTGTAAATTCCCCTTTTTTCTTTGTCATATTCCGGCCACCTCCGCCATATGTTCTGCCCAGATTGGATAATACTCCGCCTTCATATGCTCGCCATCCTGCTCATAATACTCATCTTTTACGATCTCTGTATTATCGATAAATGTAATTCCTTCTTCATCACACATTGCTTTAAGTGCGGTATTATAATCCGGAATCTTGGCATAAACCGGCTCTTCTTCTTCTTTTTGAGCGGAAACAGGAAGAACACAGTTGATATAGAGCACTGCATCGGGCATCTGCTCACGCACATTTGCAAGTACCGCTTTGTATTTTTCAATAAATGCATCTGTATCTCCATCTGTTCCGGAAATGTCATTCAGTCCAAGTGCCAGAAAGAGGACTTCCGGCTTTAACTCTGCTGCTGTCCTGATCAGATCACCGGTCTGATCAAGGTGCATTCCTTTTTCCGCTACAACCTTAGAAGTATCAAGCACATCATATACGGTAAAACCGGTTGTGATCGAATCTCCGAGAATCACCGCATGCGCAAATTTTTCGGACAACGGACGGTTCTGCCAGTCCTCTGTCGCCTGTTTTTCTTCTTTCTCAATATTTGAAATTTTGGTCTCCACCTCAGATACATCTGCTTTTTCCAGCTTCTTGATTGCTTTTACTCCTGCTGATGTATTCACCTTATCTGTTCCAAGATGCGAAAGACCAATACTTACGATTACAGTCAGTACAACAACCGTTCCTGCAATTTCCATCAGAATTTTTTTTCTTCTTTCTTCTGCCTGATTTTCTTTCTCCATCGTTCTTTTCTTCATGCTATGCATCCTATCTTTTATTAAAATATGAGTTTCATTTTCATTGAATCATGTGATAAATACTCTAACCTATTCATTTTACTTTCTTCTATTATAAAAGTCAAATCTTTAATAATGCCAAAATCACCAAATGTGCAGGGTAAAACACGTAAAAAAAATACTTTTTCACAAGAAAATGTTTCTGTGATTTTTTTCCGTTATAAAATACCAAAACACAGCCTCCCGCTGCCAGTACTGCAATCATTGCCCCTGCTCCAGCTGCGATTCCTGCAGCTCCCGGAAGTTCTGCTGTCACCGTAATCCCCAGAACAAGTGCTGCAATAAAAAAAGCCTTTTTCCGGCGCTTTGGATCCTCTCCTGCCCGGTAAAACCAAAGCGTATACAATGGAGCCAGAATTGCCCAGTCACAGATACTGCTTACTGCTATAATTCCCAATACAACCAGACTTTTCTTTCCCGGATCTGATATTTTTTCCTCTGCGATCATCAGACACAGGCACAGAAAAAGTGTAAATATCATATTTAAAGTATACCACGGTGCCAGATGATTCCGCGCAAATGCCAGATAATACGGAAGCTGTGAAATGACAGCAAAGATCAGCAGTCTTCCGGCATATTTTTTTACTGACCTTGTATAACGGTATCCTTCAACCAGAAACCAGCACATGACCGGTGCTGTAAAATAACCGATATCCTTTAGTGCTTCGCAGGCAAAGGTTCCTGGTTGCAGAAATATATTTGCAACGTGATTGAGCAGCATAGTAAACACTGCAATGTATTTGATCTGATCCCGGTTTAATTCTATTTTCATCTTGTTATCCATCCTTTTTCTTTTCCGTATTGTATCAAATTCTTATGCATATCTCAAGATTTATGCTATACTGATACTATTACACTGATGACGGGAGGAAGTCTATGCTTATTTTTTCTCTGGATACAAAAAAATGCATGAACGCACTTTTACTGCATCCTGCATTTGATTCCTTTTTATTTATTGAAGGAGATATCACAACTTTTAATACCTTTCAATTTAACGGACGACTGAAAAAAGATTTCTTCAGTGCTGAAGAAAAAGAAGCTCTGGATGACCGGGAATATGCTCTCTGGAAAGAACTTCGCGAGTTTTGTCTTTCTCTGATCAAAGGAAAGCGTACTCCGCTGGGATTTCATTTTGTTCTTTCTATGTCAGCACCGAATATTGCACGGCTTCTCGAACAGGAACATCTTTCATTTGCTCCGGCAGATGTGCAGGGACTGTACCTGAATTTTAAATATGACGGGACAAAACTTAGCTGTACGACAGGAACATCTATGAACCTGTTCACGCTGGACAAATCACTGGAGCAGGCATGGGACAAGATGGCGCAACGGATTTTTGCGAAGTACGAGATTCCGTTTGAGGTTGAGTAAAATTTTGAAAATAGTGGTGAGACAAAGAGCATAAAATACTGTATGCGGTATTTTATGCTCTTTGTCTTTCTATCTCGTTGGCAAAATTCTTACACAATGCCTCAACTCGGAATTGCAAGAGGACGGTCGGCGGGTTCCGGAAAATCCGGAACCTTGGACCTGGTTCTGGGTAAATTCAGATATATGTTCCGTTTCTTATATGTGGGTAATGATTGCTGTCAGTAATTCCTGGAATTGCTCAGCCACCCGGTCGGCGGTTTGTTGAACTTCCTGATGGTTCAGATGTTGTGATGTCATGCCGGCGGCGAGGTTGGTGATACAGGAGATGCCACAGACTTCGATTCCCATGTGGCGGGCAGCGATCGTCTCGCAGGCGGTGCTCATGCCTACGGCATCAGCCCCACAGGTGCGGTACATACGGATTTCTGCCGGAGTTTCATAAGATGGACCGGTAAGCTGAAGGTATACACCTTCTTTCAGAGGAATGCCGAGTTTTTGGGCTTCTTTCTTTATGATCTGCTGCATCCGTTCACTATAGGCTTCACTCATATCCGGGAAACGGGTTCCAAGTTCTTCGACATTGGCACCGATCAGTGGATTAGGGATTCCACTCATAATCTGGTCTGTGATGAGCATGAGATCGCCCGGATGGAATCCGGTATTGATTCCGCCTGATGCATTGGTAAGAATCAGCTTCTTTGCGCCTAACATTCCCATCAGCCGCACCGGAAGCACCACATCTGTTACCGGATACCCTTCATAATAATGCACACGTCCCTGCATGATCACAACCGGAACTTCTTTTACATAACCAAATACAAATTGTCCTTTATGTCCCACAACTGTCGACACCGGAAAACCTTCAATTTCTGTATATGGAATGATCTGTTCTATCTTGATTTTTGATGCGTATTCGCCAAGACCGGAGCCCAGAATCACTGCCACTTCCGGTTTAAAATTCGTTTTTTGGAGAATGCTTTTCCGGCATATTTCCAGCTTTTCATAAATTTCATTGCTCATACAGAATTCCTCTTTTCTATTATTTTTCAGAGTCAATCCTCTCTGTTTGTAGTTTCTTTATTTCAGCATTTTGCAAATTTTATCTTTTATAGAATCATCGGCAAATGCAGTATCAATTGCATTTTTCATCATCTGAAGGATTTCTTCGTCCCGGATTCCATAATTTTTCTGAATAAATTCCAGTTCTTTCGTAAGGCTGGTGTTACTCACCGTTCGGTTATCTGTGTTGACCGATACTTTTAAGCCTGCATCCAGAAATTCCCGCATCGGATATTCCGCCATGCTGTTTACAGATTTGGTCTGTAAATTGCTGATCGGACACATCTCGATACCAATACCTGCTTTTTTGACCATTTTCCGGATCTCCTGGTTGCCACGCATCGCGATCCCATGCCCGATCCTTCCAGCTCCCACGTTTATCGAATCTATGACATTCTGTGGATTTCCACATTCTCCGGCATGGAGTGTAAATGGCATTCCCATCTTCTTTGTCTCTGTAAAAATATCCATAAATTCAGACATCGGATACAATGCTTCTGCTCCTGCAAGATCTGCCGCACAAACTCCGGATCCCAGATATTCTCTTGCCGTCTTGATCATCCGCATATTATCCTCAGTGCTGTGATGCCGCATTGCACAGACAATCACACCATACTCGATTCCAAAATCTTTTTTCCCCTGCTCCATTCCGCTGATTACTGCTTCGATTACCTTCCGGCAGTCCATCTTTTTTGTCTCTGACAGAAGTGGAGCAAAACGGATCTCCGCATAACAGACATTTTCTTCGTTCATCTGGGAGAGCAGATCATACGCAGCTCCGGAAAGTCCCTCTTCATCCATAATACATCTGCCGGGAAGGTCAAATTTTTCCAGATATTCATTCAGACTTGTACAGTTTTCTGAAACACTGAGTTCTTCAGGTCTTACAGTTCTTCCAAGCCTTTTTTCAATAAATGGTCTGCTAAGAGAACCGTCCAGATGACAGTGAAGCTCAATCTTTGGTAATTCTTTCAAGGTTTCCTGTGTCATTTTTCATTCCTTCTCTTTTTCCTTTTCTTCAAAAATCTTCTTTTAGAGTCTGAGTCCTTTCTCATTCTGTAAGATTAGATGGTCCGAAACCTTTTGGCAACATTTCTTTCAAGGTATAGATATCATAATGCTTTGCATCTATTGCAAGAATGATCTGAAATGTCTCCGGATCGCAGAATTCCATCATGACCTGCCTGCATACTCCGCACGGCGGTGCATACTCTGTCACAACACCGCCCTTTCCCCCTACAATACAGATTGCATCAAATTCTTTTACTCCTTCGCTGACTGCCTTGAAAAATGCGGTACGCTCCGCACAGTTTGTCGGTGTATAAGCCGCATTTTCAATATTGCATCCCGTATATATCCGTCCATTCTTTCCAAGCAGCGCAGCTCCCACTTTAAAGTCAGAATAAGGGGTATAAGAATATGCAAGCTGAGAAAGCGCGATTTCTATCATTTTTTTAATTTGTTCTTTTTTCATTCTCTTTTTTCCTGCTTTTTCTTGCTAAATAAGTTCATTCAGAATCGAATGCCCGATCGTTCCTTCCGGCATTTTTACACCAAAATTATCTGTGACCGTTGCCCCGATCACTGCAAAGGTATTTTCCTCCATAATCACGCCACCCTCATCCATCTTTTTGGAATACGCCAAAAACGGTACATATTCCCGTGTATGATCGGTTCCTGTGTAGGTCGGATCGTTTCCATGATCGGCGGTAATAATAAGAAGATCATCCTCCCGCAGATCATCCAGCAAAATTCCAAGATTTTTATCAAATCTCTCAATCTCATGTCCGTAGCCAACCGGATCGCGCCGGTGTCCCCACTGTGCATCAAAATCAACCAGATTTACAAAGCACAGTCCGTCAAAATCTTTTTTGCAAATCTCAATGGTCTGCTCCATTCCATGCACGGAACTGTTGGAATGATACGATTCTGTGATTCCTTCCCCGCAAAAGATATCATGGATCTTTCCGACTGCGATCACATCCTTTCCCGCATCTTTCAGTGCGTCAAGTGCAGTCTTTCCGGTCGGCTCAAGTGCATAATCCCTGCGGTTGCTGGTTCTTTTAAATTCACCTTTTTTCTTTCCTACATACGGTCTTGCAATGACTCGTCCCACGCGCCATTCATCCTTCATCGTGATCTCTCTTGCGATCTCACAACACCGGTACAGATTTGCCAGATCAAATGTCTCTTCATTTCCACAAATCTGCAATACAGAATCCGCAGAGGTATAGACAATCATTGCACCTGTTTCAATTTCTTCTTCCCCAAGTTCTTCAATAATCTTTGTTCCGCTCTCACTACGGTTTCCAATCACTTTTTTCCCACAACGTTTTTCCAGTTCTGCGATCAGTTCCGGTGGAAATCCATGTTCGGTAAAGGTTTTAAATGGTTTTTCTGTATAAATTCCCATCATTTCCCAGTGTCCGGTCATCGTATCTTTTCCGTTACTCGCCTCTTTCAGCCTGGTAATTTTTCCAACCGGATTCTCGATTCCATACATCTTTCCTCCGGTATGCAGATTCAGCATACCAAGCTTCTGAAGATTTGGAATCTCCAGTGTTCCCATTCTGTCTAAAATATGACCAAATGTATCTACATCCCTGTCACCGAATTTCTCAGAATCAGGCATTGCGCCAATTCCGAGCGAATCCAGAACGATCACAAAGATTCGTTTATATATTGTTTCTTTCATTTACCGCTCCTCTTTGATCAACTTTCTGATGGCTTCCACTGCCACCTGTACTGCCATATCTGTATCATGTACTACCGGATTTTCAAGTCCCAGTTTTTCTCTTTCCTGATTTGCCATTACAAGGAAACACGCACCCACGCGTACATGAAGCTTTGCTGCCACAATGTAAAGTGCTGCCGTCTCCATCTCTGATGCCAGACATCCCAGTTTCTTCCAGGCTTCCCATTTATTGATCAGTTCATAACCTGCCGGCATCATCTCCGGCTCATGCTGTCCGTAAAATGCATCTTTTGACTGTACCACTCCGGTATAAAATTCACAGTCCTTTTCCTTCGCAGCACTGACCAGTGCGTTCACCACCATAAGGTCTGCCACTGCCGGATATTCGATCGGCGCATATTCTTTGCTAGTCCCTTCCATTCTGACGGCACCCGTAGCAACTACTATATCCCCACTTTTTACTTCCGGCTGTATCCCACCGCAGGTTCCAATCCGTACAAACGTATCAGCTCCACATCTGGCTAATTCTTCCATCGCAATTGCTGCTGATGGTCCCCCAATTCCGGTAGATGTGACACTTACCTTTACGCCATCTAAAGTTCCTGTATAAGTGATAAATTCCCGGTTATCCGCAATCATCACCGGATCTTCAAAATACTGTGCTATTTTTTTGCAGCGCTTTGGATCTCCCGGGAGAATGACATAACGGCCGACTTCCCCGTTGGCCACCTGAATATGATATTGTCTGCTTATATCCTTTGAATAATTCTTCATCGTATCCACCGCCTCTCTTTTGTTATATTATACTATAAAAGACCAGGAAGTTCACCAACACTTTGTGAAAAGTATTTCCAAATACAGCAAAAAAAGCCTGACCATTCAGACCTTTTCGCATAAGCGAAAATAGGAATCTGAATGGTTCAGACTTTTCCGGGTATCTACAGCAAGATTATTTTGCCAATTTCATCATAATTTCATTACTGCGTTTCACAAATTCTGTCATCTCTTCCGGACTGAGTGGCTTGTGTGCCAGCATTGCCAGGTCATATAACTGATGGCAAAACATTTCTGTATTTTCGCCATCTTTATGTGCTACAACATATTCTACCAGCGGATGATTTGCATTCAGGATCAGGGTTGCATTGGTTCCGAACATAGACGGATCCATGCCTGACATTCCATACATCTTCATCATTTCCTGCATACGGCGTGATTCTTCGGAAAGTGTAATCATAGATGCCACATTTTCATCTTTCATCTTTTCCACTTTTACTTCCAGTTTGTCATTGCCAAGTGCTTTGCGGAAGATTTCGACCAGACTGTCAGTTTTTTCTTTGAATGCTTCTTTTTCTTCTTCAGATACATCTTCTTTGAAGTGATCAGTCAGATCTGCATCGATTCTCTGGAACTTGATATGTTCGTTCTTCTGCTCCATCTGAGTAATAAATGGAGAATCAATATTATGTGACAAGATCACTGCGTCCAGTCCCTCTTTTTTGAACATATTGATATACTGGCTCTGCTGCTGTTCATCTGTTACATAGTAGATTGTTGTCTTCTCTGTTTCTTTCTTTTCTGCTGACTGCTCTGCATTTTCACCCTCGGTCTTTTCCTCCGGTTCTGCTTTTCCGCCGTTTTTTTCGATGCATTCTTTGAGTGTCATATACTTGTGATCCAGGTTCTTGAACAGAACATAATCGCTCATCTTCTCGCAGAATTTTTCATCTTTCAGGCAGCCGAATTTGATAAATGGGCTAATGTCATCCCAGTATTTCTCATAGTTTTCTTTATCTGTCTTGCACATTCCTGAAAGCTTGTCAGCAACTTTCTTGGAAATGTATTCGGAGATCTTCTGTACGAATCCATCATTCTGCAGTGCGCTTCGTGATACGTTAAGCGGCAGATCCGGACAATCAATGACTCCTTTTAATACCATCAGGAATTCCGGAATAACTTCTTTGATATTGTCTGCGATAAATACCTGATTGTTGTACAATTTGATGGTTCCTTCAATGGAATCGTATTCGGTATTGATCTTAGGGAAGTACAGGATACCCTTTAAGTTGAATGGATAATCCATGTTCAGATGAATCCAGAACAGAGGTTCTTTGTAATCCATAAATACTTTCCGGTAGAAATCAATATAATCTTCTTTGCTGCATTCGTTTGGATGCTTTGTCCACAGCGGTGCCGGATCACTGATCGATACCGGGCGTTTCACGATCTTTGCTTTATCGGATGCCGGTGAAACTTCAACCATTTCTTTTTCACCGTTCTCATTTTCTTTTTCTTCCATCTTGGCGTCTTCATGGATATGTTCAACAACCGTATCGGTATCCAGGACTTCATCCTCCGGGATCGTCTCATATTCCGGTTCTGCATTTGCTTTGGATACAAAAATCTCTACCGGCATGAATGAACAGTATTTCTCAAGGACTTCGCGGATTCTGTATTCATTTGAAAATTCTACACAATCTTCGTTCAGGAATAAGGTGATTTCAGAACCAACTTCCTCTTTATCCCCTTCTTCCATCTCATACTCTGTACCGCCTTCACTTACCCAGTGTACCGGTTTTGCACCTTCTTTATAAGAAAGGGTATCAATATGAACTTCATCAGCTACCATGAAGGCAGAGTAGAATCCAAGACCAAAGTGTCCGATCATATCGTCCTCTGTTGTCTTATCTTTGTATTTGTTCAGGAATTCGGTTGCTCCTGAAAATGCGATCTGTGTGATATATTCTTCTACTTCATCAGCAGTCATACCAAGACCATTATCGATGAATTTCAAAGTCTTCTCTTCCGGGTTTACAATAACCTGGATCTTTCCTTTATAATCATCCGGAAGTGTATATTCTCCCATCATGTCCAGCTTCTTTAATTTTGTGATCGCGTCGCATCCATTGGAAACAAGCTCTCTTGCGAAAATATCATGATCAGAATATACCCATTTCTTGATAATCGGGAAAATATTTTCGCTGCTGATTGAAAGACTACCTTTTTTTGCTGCCATTTTTATCACTCCTAAATTTCATATTCTATCTTTTTACGGTTTCAAATACCGTATTTTTCTGTCTATGAAATATCTTAATACCCTGATTTCTAAATGTCAATAGAAAATTAGCACTCTTTTGGTAAGAGTGCTAATAATTCTGTGAAGAATATAAACTTTCTGTGAAATATATTTTCCGATTCTTTGTGTACCGTCTATAAGAAATCTTTGACATACACTTGCAAAAGCTTTTACTCCACGCTCTTCAAAGATTCCACCATATCGATCTTCTTCAGCTTGTAGAACATTACCCAGTTTACAAATAAAGAAAATGCTACAGTAAACAAGAAACTGTACAGATAACTCTGCCAGTGTATCTGACGTCCGAACATCGCCTCTTCCACCTCAACCGTCAGGATGATATACCGGTGAAGCAGATTACCAAGCACCATACCCACAACCGATCCAATGATCGTCAGCAGGATATTCTCTCTGTATACATAAGAGGCAACCTCTCCGTCGTAGAATCCCAGAACCTTCAAGGTTGCAAGCTCTCTCTGACGCTCGGTGATGTTGATATTGTTCAGATTGTACAGTACCACAAATGCCAGCATTCCGGCAGATACGATCAGTACCACGATGACCAGATTCAGGCTTCGCAGCATGTCATCCAGCCTTCCTTCAATACTGCTGGTATAACTTACATTCAGTACTCCATCCATCGACAGAAGCTTTGTTCCGATCTTCTCGATCTGATCATCCTTTCCGTCCTTTACACTGTAGATGATCGTGTTATATTCTGCCGGTACACCATATAATTCCTCGTATTTTTCCGGTGACAGATACAGGTAATGGCTCATATAGTTCTCGCAGATGGCGCCAACCGTCACCGTCTGGTCTCCCCTGTCCTCGTCCTCGATTGTAAGCTCATCTCCCACCTTTACATTCAGAAGGGATGCCATTTTCTCAGTCAGAATCACTTCGTCTTTTTTCAGTGAATAAACCTCGTCCTTATTGGTCCTGCTGTGGAAGCTTAAAAAGTCCTCAATCTTTTCATTATCCGATGGCACCATCAGATAAAGTGTCTTTTTACCGGATGCAGATTTTACATCGGTCTTCTGCATCCGCGCTTCGATCGTCTCTTTTATATCTGCATTCTGATCCAGATAATCATGGAGCTGTTGTCTGTTCTCTTCGGATATGTCGTCACTCATGTAGGTTGCCGCATCATAGAACTGCACCTTCTCATACTGCAGGCTGACGATCTCATAGATACAGTCCTTCAGTCCGAATCCGACTACCATCAGTGCCATACAGCCTCCGATTCCGAAAATGGTCATAAAGAATCGCTTCTTATACCGGATCAGATTCCGCACGGTCGATTTCCATGTAAAATTCAGATGCTTCCAGATAATTCCGATCCGCTCCAGAAGAATCCGCTTCCCCTGCTTCGGTGCTGCCGGACGCATCAGCTCTGCCGGTTCTGCTGCCAGCTCTTTGTAGCAGGATGCGATCGTAGCGATCAGTGTGCAAGCAACTGCGATTCCCGAAGCCTGGAGTGCATAGCTCATATGGTACGGTACCAGGATCGCCGGCAGATGCTTATACAGGATCATATAAGCATAAATAATGATAAACGGCAGGATCTTTTCCCCGGCCAGTACTCCGAAAATACTTCCGCCAAGCGTTGCAATCAGAGCATAACCAATGTATTTCCCTGCAATTGCAGCTTTTCCGTAACCGAGTGCCTTCATCGTTCCGATCTGGACTCTCTGCTCCTCTACCATTCGTGTCATCGTTGTCAGACTGATCAATGCTGCCACCAGGAAAAAGAGTACCGGGAACACTTTTCCAATAGAACGCATGCGGTCTGCATTATCTCCGTATCCTTGATATTCCGTCAGTGCATCCTCTCTCGTCTGCACATACCACTTCGGATTTTCGATTTTTTTGATCTCAGCCTTTGCGTCTGCGATCTGCTGCTTTGCATCCGTCAGCTGCTTCTCTCCATCTGTAATCTTTGCCTGTCCGTCCGTGATCTGTTCTTCCGCTTCTTTTGCTGCCTGCTCATATTCACTCCGGCCATCCGCAAGCTCCTGTTCACCGGATGCAAGTTGTGCTTTACTTGCATTTAAAGTGTCCTCTTTTTCATTCAGAAGTGCCCATGCAGACAGGATCTGTGCTTTTCCGTCCGTAATCTGAGATTTTGTGCTGTCAAGCTGGGATCTGGCTGCTGCGATCTGACTCTTGCCGTCTGTAATCTGTCTGCCTGCACTTAACAGCTCTTCTTCCTGTGCGGCAAGTGTCTGCTCCTGCTGAAGAAGTGCTTTCTCTTTTGCATCCAGATCTGCTTTTTGCTTAGTCAGGCTGGTAATCTGTGCCTCCAGGTCTGCTTCTGTGGCAAAACCTGCCTGGTTCATTTGTAATAACAGTCCGCTCTTTGTAGTTTCAAGCTGTGTCTTCTGCGCCTGCATACCCACAAGCTTTGCTTCCATTCCCTGCCGGACTCCGTTCCAGCTTTCCAGATAAGCTTCCTGCTCTGTAGTTCTTTCTGTTTCCGGAATCTTTGCATATTCCTCATATAATGCAGCTCCGTCTTTTACCTGCGTTTGAACTTCCGCAATTCCGACGTCTAGCTGGCTGATCCCATCTTCGATCCCAGTCAGCCCTTCGCTCAGCTGTGTAAGCGGTGCCAGACCTTCGTCCAGCTGTTTCTTCCCATCTGCAATCTGCGTCCTTCCTGCTGCAATCTGCGCTTTTCCAGCCGTAATGAACGGCATATATTTTGCATAATTGCTCAGATACGTCTGCTCTGCTGCCGCAAGCTCCTGTTCTTTCTGATCCAACTGTGCTTTTCCGGATTCATACTGTGCCTCCGCTGAATCAAGCTGTGCCTGCTTATCATTCAGCTGCGCTTTTGCATCGGCAAGCTGTGTCTCGCCGTCTGCGATCTGCTGCTTTGCATCCGCAAGCTCTGCTTCTCCATCCATAAGCTGCTGCTTTGCTTTTTCCAGTTCTTCGGCTGCCTTGCTTTTCCCACTCTCCAGCTCTTTTTTCGCATCCTCCAGTTCCTGCGATTTTTCATTCACTGTCTTCTCTGAATCAGCAAGCTTTTCATTTGCCTCATCTACGATTTCCTGTTTGCGGACTGCACAGCGTTCTTCTTCGATTGCACTCACGGCTTCCTTTGCTGCATCCGACAGATTATTGTATTCATCCGTAAATGCAGTTTTCTCTTCTGCACCGCTCACCTTCACATAAGCTTCCGTATAAACATCCATGTCAAAAGAAGCTTTATCCACTACAACAAATCCACTGATCTCTCCGGTTCCGATCGTACTGCTTCCTCTTCCAAATGAAATATACAGCGGACTGTTCCCGATCCCGACAATCTTGTATGTATCTGTAACCAGCGAATCCGTCAATGCCTCTCCATCTCCGGAATGGAAAGTTACCGTGTCGCCAACCTTCAGGTCTGTATAGCTCAGAAAATCTTCATCCACCAGACATTCTCCGGCTTTTTCCGGCAGCCTGCCTTTCACAACCGAAACCTGATTAAAATTCTTCTGCATGCTCAGCATATGGACAACCTTTTCATTGTCTCCAACCGGGCAAAGCACGTCTTTGCTGTATCCGCCTTCTACAGCTTCAATTCCCGATACCTTTCCAATCGATTTGATATCCGCTTTGGTAAGTCCCATGGTTCCCATTACCTTCAGATCCATCAGCTCCGAATCATCAAAATACTGATCTGCAGTGATCCGCATACTTGGCTCTGATGCACGGATTCCCGAATAAAATGCGACACCCAATGCCACGATAAAAAAGATTGATACAAACCGTCCCATCGTCTTTTTTATTTCTATTATAAAGTCTTTGCGTAAAATATTTTTCTTCATCGGTCTTTACGTCCACCTACCATTCAATCGTCTCTACCGGAACCGGTCTTTCATTCAGCTTCATGCTTCCGACTTTTCCATTCTTCATTTTAATTACACGATCTGCCATCGGCGTGATCGCTGAGTTGTGTGTGATCAGGATCACTGTCATCCCTCGTTCACGGCACATATCCTGTAAAAGCTTCAATATTGCCTTACCGGTATTGTAATCCAGTGCCCCTGTCGGCTCATCACACAAAAGAAGCTTCGGGTTCTTTGCCAGTGCACGCGCAATCGATACCCTCTGCTGCTCCCCACCGGAAAGCTGTGCCGGGAAATTCTTCATACGGTCTGCCAGTCCCACTTCCCTAAGAACCATCTCCGCATCCAGCGGATCCTTACAGATCTGCAGTGCCAACTCTACATTTTCAAGCGCCGTCAGGTTCGGAATCAAGTTGTAAAACTGGAATACAAATCCAATATCATCCCTTCTATAGGAAGTAAGCTGCCTCGGCGAATACTTTACAATATTCTTTCCATCGATCCAGACCTCTCCACTTGTTGCCGTATCCATTCCCCCCAGAATGTTAAGCACTGTCGTTTTTCCCGCACCACTTGGGCCTACCACAACTGCAAATTCACCTTTTTTTATCTGAAAATCAATTCCATCTGCTGCGGCAATCTCAACTTCACCCATACGGTAAATCTTACGAACATCCCGCATTTCAACAAATTCTTTCATCATCTTTCCCCTTATCTGTAAAATTTTCTGCTTTTTTTAATTTTAACATATTGGAAAAGCAAATCAAATATGAAGTCGTAAGATTATAAAACTTTCACATTTTCCATTTCTCGCACCGTTTTTGGCTATATTGCACAATTTTACAGTATCATTTTTGTAACATTTGTCTTTTCTGCGAATTTACAGAAGAGCATACACATGGTATTATAATATCAAGTTAAGGATAGCACTTAACGAAACCAAATAAGACGTTTTCAGTATTTTGATACTTTTTATTTTCATTTCTCCTTTAATGAAATTACAGAAAAAGAGCTTACGACATTTCCCCCGATCATATGTCGCAAGCTCTTTTTCCATTATCTGAATCTTTCCGGCATTCACAAACAGTATCCTCCTCTGTTTTTCCCACCCTGCTTCCGGAATATACTTTCAAAAATTACAGTTTTCCTTGTAACTTTCTGTAACTTCTTGTTAATTATTAGACATTATATATTTTTACCGTTAAAATTTCCTTTTTTTACATTCTTTTGTCAATCTTGTTTTGCACTTCGTTATTTTGCACAATTTTATTTTAACTTTGCAGTTCTTTTAGTTTTTTTTGCGAATATACAAAACTCCCTGCAAATGCTATTATAAAAACAAGTTAAGGATAACACTTAACCGAACAAAAATAAGACGTTTTCAGTATTTTGATACTTTTTATTTTCATTTCTCCTTTAATGAAATTATTGGAAAAAGAGTTTACGACATTTCCCCCGATCATATGTCGTAAGCTCTTTTTCTATTTCAGAATTTTCATATCGGTCTCCTCATGTTCGAAAAATTTTTTATATTGACATTTATAATAAGCATTCATAATTCCTTCTTGAAAACACATTTGTTCTTATAGAAAAATCATTTGCACTCATTTTTTTTGCATTTATGCAAATTTTATTATCAATTTCCAAATTCAAAATAACCTTTTGTATAAATTGATTTTACCCCTGTTATTTTGCACAATTTTATTTTTCAAAGCTTTTTTCTTTTGTTTTTTTTGCGAATATACAAATTCCAAGCCTCTTGGTATTATAATATCAGCTTGAAGATAACAACTAGATAAGAATTCCTCGGTGGGGCGGCATCTTAGTCAGTCACAATTGCCCCACTTGATTAGGAATCAAAACCAAATAAGACGTTTTCAGTATTTTGATACTTTTTATTTTCATTTCTCCTTTAATGAAATTACAGAAAAAAGAGTTTACGACATTTCCCCCGATCATATGTCGTAAGCTCTTTTTTCATTCTACCCAACTCTTTTTCCATATATATTTTGCAGGATAAAAATCCCACTTTATTCCATCCGCTAACTAAATTATCCAAAACTTCTTTCTTATAAACTTTTACCACGTTTCCAGGCGTCAGCATTCATTTTTCCGCCTCTCTTCTGTAGATCGCTACATGTTCTGTCAAAAGAAAATGGAAATGTCAACACGGCATTTCCATTTTCTTTCAAAGCTATTTTTCTGTCTTTATACATTTTCTTGCAAGAATACAGATCACAATGGTAATGACCATATCCGGGAGTGTATTTCCAAGCGGAATATCCACATTCATCAGAATACGGTAAAGTATAAAACCGATCACCCAGATTACACCATTCATAACATCCAGAGATACTTCCAGGCTGTCCTTTCTCTTCAGAATGAAGAAATCCGCAATCTGGATTGCGATCATCGGCGCGAATACAGAACCGATCAGGTACAGGAAATCGGTAATGTTGTCCATCGGATAAATGATTGCTCCGATCATTCCGATCACAGTTACAACAATTGCTGCATATTTCCCATTGATTTTTGAAAATACTGACTCTGACGAAATTCCTGCTGAGTAAGCATCCAGGAAGGTTGTCGTAACGGTAGAAAATACAATGATCAGAAGTCCTGCTATTCCAAGTCCAGCTTTTACCATGATACTTGCAATATCAGACTCTCCTGTGTAAATTGCAGCGTTCATACCGATCACGTACATCCAACAACTGACAACTCCATAAACAACGGTGCTGACTGCGGTTGCTTTTACCGGTTCTTTTGCTTCTCTTGTATAGTCACTGATCAGTGGCAACCAGGAAAGTGGCATGGCAACAGAAAGCTCTACTGCTGCACCAAACGTCATGGCATCTCCGCCTGCGCCTGCTACCGATCCGTCACCAAAGATCACTCTGCTGAGTACCAGTGTCAGGATAAATAAAGCAGCCATTGCAACCGTATTGATCTTGCCAAGATTTGTGATTCCGATCACAATCCATAAGATGATCAGTGCACCGATCACCAGACACCATACCCATCTGCCGGTATGAAGAACACCATTTGCTGCAAGTGCCCCATCATAAATCATAATCGCTGTCCAGCCAACCAGCTGCAGCACATTCAGGAAGGAGAAGAAGATTCCTCCCTTCTCGCCAAAACTCATTTTTACTGTTTCCATTGCACTTCGTCTGGTCTTTCCACCAATTACTCCGGCAAGGAAAAGCATCATACATCCTATGATATGACCAATAATAATCGCCAGAACTCCTTTTCCGAATCCAAGCGGCGCAAAGTAAGTACCGGTCAGGATCTCTGCAAGGGACACGCCTGCCCCAAACCAGATCAGTCCATTTTCAAAGATAGAGGTTCTCTTTTCATTCATACTTCTATTCCTCCACTTTGCTTTCTGTATATTCATTTTTAATTGCAAATCCGTGATTCATCGGACCACTGCCTTTACCAAGATCCAGCATTGCTGCAAGTGCTCCGGAAATATATTTCTTCGCACGTTCTACTGACTCATCCAAATCATATTCTTTTGCAAGATTTGATGCGATCGCACTGGATAAAGTACATCCTGTTCCGTGCGTGTTCGGATTGTCGATCCGCTCTCCGTAGAACCACTTATATCCACCATCTCTCCACAGCAGATCATTGGCATCGTTCAGTTGATGTCCGCCCTTACAAAGAACTGCACAGTGATATTTGGTGCCGATCTCTTCTGCTGCTCTTATCATATCCGCCTGCGACTGGATTTTCATACCTGCAAGCACTTCTGCTTCCGGGATATTCGGAGTCAGAACGGTTGCCATCGGAAGCAGGCAGCTCTTCAGCGCATCAATCGCTTCCTCGCTGATCAGTCTTGCTCCACTTGTTGCTACCATAACCGGATCAACTACAATATTTTTCGCATCATATTCTTTTAATTTGTCTGCGATCTTTGTGATCAGACCACTTGAAGATACCATTCCAATCTTCACTGCATCCGGGTAAATATCCGTGAAAATATTATCCAGCTGTTCTCCTAGGAATTCCGGCGTTACCTCCATAATTCCGGTAACTCCGGTTGTATTCTGTGCAGTAAGAGCCGTAATTGCGCTCATAGCATAGACTCCGTTACTGATCATTGTTTTGATATCTGCCTGGATACCTGCTCCTCCGCTTGAATCGCTTCCTGCAATTGTAAGTGCTGTTCTCATTTGACTCTCTTCCTCTCTTTTTCCATAATTGTCCTAAATATTTTGTATAAAAAGAATGTGCCTTGGCACATTCTCGCGCCGAGTACGGTCGCTTGCGACATTCTTCATCTTCGTGCGAGTGCGCATCTCCGGCACGCAGTGCCTTTTATTTCATAGGAAGTTCCTTCGGAATTTCCTATGAAATAAAAGAAACACCTGTCATGCACAAGTGTCTCTGAAAAAATCAATATGACTTCCTGCGACGGCATGATCCGTATCAGGTAAAAAGGGGACGATGCTCTTTTGCTTCCTCTCAGTCTGTCTTTCACCGGCTCCCCCGTCTTTATTATTCTGTCTCTCCAAGTGTTGTCTGCTTTGTAACTCCTGTTAGACTCTCTCTGGTTCTGGATAAGCCTCTCCAAAAGTTTCAACAGTCACTTTTTTCATCTTCTGTTCTTCCAGCGGTCTGTCACTGTAGTCTGTTGCCGTCTCAGCAATTTTATTTACAACATCCATACCTTCTGTAACTTTACCAAAAGCTGCATATGCGCCGTCAAGATGTGGTGAAGTCTTATGCATGATGAAAAACTGTGATCCTGCCGAATCCGGATGCATTGCACGCGCCATAGAAAGAACGCCCGGTTCATGCTTCAGATCATTTGCAAAACCGTTCTGCTTAAATTCTCCTTTGATACTGTATCCAGGGCCACCCATTCCGGTTCCATCCGGGCATCCACCCTGGATCATGAATCCACTGATGACACGGTGGAAGATCAGTCCATCATAAAATCCCTTATTTACAAGAGATACAAAGTTATTTACTGTATTCGGTGCGATTTCCGGATATAATTCCGCTTTGATCACATCGCCATTTGCCATTTCAAATGTTACTACTGGATTTGCCATTTTATACAATCTCCTTTTCATTGATTTCTCTACCTATTGTAACGGAACTTTTCCCGTCCGTAAATAGTTTTTAGAAAGTCTTTATACATTTTCCAGACGATATCCGATCACCAGAAACCAGTGCCAGATAAAATCCTCAAACTTCTCTTTATTCTTATGCCGGAGCATCAGATGCTTTCTCCTCCGGTTTCAGTGTCGATAAAAACACAGCAGCCAGAATGATAACACCACCAAGGCACTCTCTGAAACTTGGAACTTCTTTCAGAAACAGAAATGCGCTTAAAGTCCCATACACCGGTTCCAGTCCGGATAAAATTCCGGCAATCCTTACCTTCACAGTCCGAAGTCCACTGATAAATAAAGAATGTGCAACTGCTGTAAAAATAATTCCAAGCATCATCAATACGCCTGCATCTGCAAGTGTAATCACCGGCTTCAACACAAACATCATCGGGATCAACACGATCGTTGCAGTTCCCTGTTCATAAAGCGACACCAGTGTTGCCGGATATCTGCTGGAAAAACGGCGATTCATCAGTGACAATATTGCATAGGTAAATGCACTCAGAAGTCCCCACAGAACTCCCTGTGTAATCTGATTATCCATCTGAAATGCGGGTACGATAAAGAATACTCCGACCAGCATCATCAGTGTACAAAACACATCCGATTTCTTCAGTTTTTCATGGAACAGGTATGGCTCCAGAAAAATAACAAATATCGGAAAAGTTGATACCGTAAGCGTACCAACTGCAACCGTCGAACTCTGGATCGACTGCATATAACTACTCCAGTGTATTGCTAAAACTGCACCTGCTCCGACCATCCACAAATAATCACTTTTCTCCTCCAGGCGAATTTTCTGCTTTTTTAAACGCAGAAAAATCCAGAGGAAAATAGATGAAAAAAATACCCTTCCAAGCACGATGATCACTGCAGGCAGATCTACCAGCTTGGCAAACAGTCCGACAAAACCAAACAATGCCACAGCAACATGTACTGAAATTAAACCTTTTCTCTGACTCTCTTTCATATGAAAACCTTTCTCTATTCAGGCTGATCTACCCGGAAATGTTCCATTAAAATCGGCATATATTCCTTACTGTATTCTCCAAGCGAATAATTTCCCCTATTCAGACACCAGTCTGATACCAGTGCCCGCTCACAGAGTGAATAATACTTGGTAATCTCCTGGATACTCTTCTCTCTGCTGATCTGATTTCGCACATGCCCCTCTTCTATGATCCTGCTGATCAGCTTGTAATAAGTACGGTTCTGATCCAGAAGATTCCTGTCTCCCTTGGCAATCAATTGTGTTGAATATAAGGATGATAACAATGCTACATCAATCTTTTGCTCCATAAATGAATGCGACCGGTAATTGAGATACATCAGTTTATCAAAACTGTTCATTTCCGGATCCAGTTCATCTTCAAGCTTTGCATAATTCTCATCCAGAATAGTTGACAATGTATCAAGCAAAGAATCTTTGCTGCTGAAATAATAATAGAACGATCCTTTTGATGTCTCAGAAAGACGAATGATATCATCTACTGTTGTATCATCATATCCTTTTTCATAGAACAATTCCCATGCGGCATCTACAATCCGCCGCTTTACATTCTGTTTTGCTGCCATCTATCTACCTCCTATGGTATCATGTTCCACGCGGAGCGTTTTTTATTATCAGGAAAGACCTTTCTTAATAGATAAAAAAAGACCGGCTGCGTCATACGCCCCGGTCCTTCTCAGGTTTACGTGGACATGTTTTTCCCCGTAAACAAGTATATCGTATCTACATTCCTTTTGCAACATCAACACATGCCTTCATTGCATCAATGACAGCACTTCTGAATCCGTGTTCTTCCAATACACCTACGGCTTCAATCGTTGTTCCTGCCGGTGAGCATACCATGTCTTTGAGTTCTCCCGGATGCTTTCCTGTTTCAAGAACCATCTTCGCACTTCCAAGAACTGCCTGTGCTGCAAATTTGTATGCCTGTGCTCTCGGCATTCCCTCTGCAACAGCAGCATCTGCCATTGCTTCGATAAACATAAATACATATGCCGGTGAACTTCCGCTTACTGCAACAACTGCATCCATCATATGCTCTGTCACAACTTCTACTTTACCAAATGCAGAAAGAATCTTGCATGCATAATCAAGTTCTTCTTTTGTTACATGTTCATTCGGTGTGGCAGCTGTCATACCTTCTCCAACCATAGCCGGAGTGTTCGGCATTGTACGAACAATCTTAACATCTTTTCCAAACTGTTCGGCAAGCCATGCAAGTGTCTTTCCTGGTGCGATCGTGATAATAAGCTGTTCCGGTCTTACCAGATCTTTTACTTCCTGAATGACATCTGCATAAAACTGTGGTTTTACAGAAAAAATAACAACTTCTGACTTTTCAATTACTTCTTTATTGCTATCAGTAACATTGATTCCATAAAGTTCTTTTACTTTTTCGCGACCTGGTGCAAAAAGATCTGCTCCGATGATTTCTTCCGGTTTGAATACGTTACTTTTAATAACGCCTCCCATAATTGCTCCTGCCATATTACCTGTTCCGATAAATCCTAATTTCATATTCTTTCTCCTCCTGATGAACTTAAAACCTTATACATTTTCGTTTTTAATTTGTATACAATCATTTAATTTGTATACAAATTTCTTTCTGCATTCAATGTATCACTTCCTCTGTTTAAAGTCAACATTTTCACAATAGAAAATGCCGTTTTTCGTCGAAAATACATGCACCATTGTATACAATTATCAGTCTGTACTCTTATATTAAGCGCAACTTTACATATACCTAATTTTATTTTTTACAAACCCCGTTTTAATGTGTTATACTTAATATATTCACCAGACAGAGGGGGATTTCACATGGCTGAAAAAAAGAAATCACTTGCCGATCAGGCTTATGAAATTATCAAAAATAACATTATGAATCTGACTTATCCACCAGGAATGCCTCTTACCGAAGCACTTCTGACAGAAGAGCTCGGTATGAGCCGTAATCCGGTACGCACTGCACTCAAAATGCTGCAGTCTGAAGGTCTGATCGTTACCGATTATTATAAATCCATGACTGTAAAAGAAATCACCGATAAAGATATCAATGAACTTTATCAGCTCCGCGAACTCTTAGAGGGCAGTGCATTTAAACTGATCTTTGAAGATGGAAAAGCGGAAGAATATTCCTATCGAATTGAAGAAAAAGTGGTACATATGTGTGCGGTTGCTTCCGATGTTTACAAGTGGGAGCTTGCTGATACGCAGATGCATCTGGAAATCGTCAGCATTTTCAATAATGACCGGATCACCAAATTCTATGAATCCAATTTATCAGAGCTGGTAAGAGTGGGTATGTATTCACTGAAAAACGGCATGCGGATCGTTCCAACGAATGAGAATTTGAAAAAAATGGTTAAATATATGCGTAAAAATGATTATGAGCGGGCTTTTGCAATCCTGAAAAAAGACCATTTTATGCAGGGAAAAGACAGCGCCATGAAAGAAGAACTGAAAAACGAGTAATTTTCATTTATAAGATATTAAAGGAAGTGCTAATACATGATGAAACTAGAAACTCCAATTGGAGAATTTACTACTGACTCTTATAAAATTCCTGCGGAAGACACTTTGGCTGTGTCTCCTGCAATCATTTCGTTCTCTTCTGATGATTACAAAATCATCACCATCGATCAATTTATCCAAATTAGTACAGATGTCTATACCCCTCTTTTACATCAAAATTGTATGTCTCCTGATCAAAAAACCATCTACCCACTGACTATCGAACAGCATGATTCAGACCGGATTACTCTTTCTGATCATTATCATTCTATCATTTTAGAGCTCAATAACTTACCGAATCTGCAGGTAAAGCCGTGGTATCCTGTTATTAAAAAAAAGAACTGCATACCATGTACAAATTGTGGAAGATGCAGCTGGTAGTCTGCATCTTTATTAAACAGCATGAATGACTCTTCTGCATCTTTATTAAACAGCATGAATGACTCTTCTGCATTTTTTTCCAGGCTGATCACCTCTGAGCAATAAAAAAACTGCAAACCCTTACGGTCTACAGCTCCCTTACTTTTTACATGTACCTTCAAAACCACATACAAATTTAAATCTTTACTCCATCCATTCTTCCTTACCCTGTCCTACCTTCTTGGTTATGCCCTCGACCGATTAGTAACAGTCAGCTCCATGCATTACTGCACTTCCACCTCTGCCCTATCTACCTTGTCGTCTTCAAGGGGTCTTACAACTTGCGTTGGGATATCTCATCTTGAGGGGGGCTTCACGCTTAGATGCCTTCAGCGTTTATCCCTTCCTGACTTGGCTACTCTGCCATGCTCCTGGCGGAACAACAGATACACCAGCGGTCAGTCCAGCCCGGTCCTCTCGTACTAAGGCCAGCTCCTCTCAAATATCCTACGCCCACGCCGGATAGGGACCGAACTGTCTCACGACGTTCTGAACCCAGCTCGCGTACCGCTTTAATGGGCGAACAGCCCAACCCTTGGGACCTACTTCAGCCCCAGGATGCGATGAGCCGACATCGAGGTGCCAAACCACTCCGTCGATGTGAACTCTTGGGAGTGATAAGCCTGTTATCCCCAGGGTAGCTTTTATCCGTTGAGCGATGGCAATCCCACTTTATACCACCGGATCACTAAGTCCTACTTTCGTACCTGCTCCACCCGTCGGTGTCGCAGTCAAGCTCCCTTCTGCCTTTGCACTCTTCGAATGGTTTCCAACCATTCTGAGGGAACCTTTGAGCGCCTCCGATACCCTTTCGGAGGCGACCGCCCCAGTCAAACTCCCCACCTGACATTGTCCCCCAGCCGGGTCACGGCTGCTGGTTAGAAATCCAATACTGCAAGGGTGGTATCCCAACAGCGGCTCCGCATCAACTGGCGTCAATGCTTCTTCGCCTCCCACCTATCCTGTACATACAATATCGAATCCCAGTATCAAGCTGGAGTAAAGCTCCATGGGGTCTTTCCGTCCTGGCGCAGGTAACCAGCATCTTCACTGGTATTTCAATTTCACCGGGTGCATTGTTGAGACAGTGCCCAAATCATTACGCCTTTCGTGCGGGTCGGAACTTACCCGACAAGGAATTTCGCTACCTTAGGACCGTTATAGTTACGGCCGCCGTTTACTGGGGCTTAAGTTCAAAGCTTCGCTTGCGCTAACCTCTCCCCTTAACCTTCCAGCACCGGGCAGGCGTCAGCCCATATACTTCACCTTACGGTTTTGCATAGACCTGTGTTTTTGCTAAACAGTTGCTTGGGCCAATTCTCTGCGGCCAGCTCTCACTGGCACTCCTTCTCCCGAAGTTACGGAGTCATTTTGCCGAGTTCCTTAACAATGCTTCTCCCGTCGGCCTTAGGATTCTCTCCTCACCTACCTGTGTCGGTTTACGGTACGGGTACAGTACAAACAATAGCGGCTTTTCTTGGCAGCTGGCTCACACATTTCCCTACTTCAGTTCGGTATGCATCACGTCTTCGGATTGTCACGCGGATTTGCCAGCGCGACTCCTACCTCGCTTGCCACGGGATTCCATTCCCGCTAGTGCTCTCCCTCTGCGTCCCCACAGTTCTGTTATACTGCAGTACAGGAATTTCAACCTGTTGTCCATCGGCTACGTCTTTCGACCTCACCTTAGGCCCCGACTTACCCAGAGCAGATCAGCTTTACTCTGGAAACCTTGGGTATTCGGCCGGAAGGATTCTCACCTTCCTCTCGCTACTCATTCCGGCATTCTCTCTTCTTAAAAGTCCACAGCTCCTTCCGGTACTGCTTCTTCCCTTTAAGAATGCTCCTCTACCAATTAACTACGTTAATTCCTGAGCTTCGGTAGTGTGTTTCAGCCCCGGACATTTTCGGCGCAGGACCTCTCGACCAGTGAGCTATTACGCACTCTTTTAATGTATGGCTGCTTCTAAGCCAACATCCTGGTTGTCTTTGAAATCCCACATCCTTTTCCACTTAACACACATTTTGGGACCTTAGCTGCAGGTCTGGGCTCTTTCCCTTTTGACTGCCCAACTTATCTCGTGCAGTCTGACTCCCATGAATCATCTTACTGGCATTCGGAGTTTGATATCCTTTGGTAAGCTTTGACGCCCCCGCGGGAATTCAGTGCTCTACCTCCAAAAGACTCTCATGAGGCTAGCCCTAAAGCTATTTCGAGGAGAACCAGCTATCTCCGGGTTCGATTGGAATTTCTCCCCTATCCACACCTCATCCCCACCCTTTTCAACGGATGTGGGTTCGGACCTCCATTGCCTTTTACGGCAACTTCATCCTGGACATGGATAGATCACCCGGTTTCGGGTCTACTCCATCTGACTTAACGCCCTATTAAGACTTGTTTTCACTTCGGCTCCATTCCTTAAGAACTTAACCTCGCCAGATGGCGTAACTCGCCGGACCGTTCTACAAAAAGTACGCGGTTCATCATATATAGATGTTCCACAGCTTGTAAACACAGGGTTTCAGGTTCTCTTTCACTCCCCTCCCGGGGTCCTTTTCACCTTTCCTTCACAGTACTATGCGCTATCGGTCACTAAGGAGTATTTAGCCTTACGGGGTGGTCCCCGCTCATTCCCACAAGGTTTCTCGTGTCTCGTGGTACTCTGGATCCCGCCTTGCTGACTCGTCTTTCGCTTACGGGGCTTTCACCCTCTCTGGCTGGCTTTCCCAAAACCATTCTGCTAAACTTATCAGATCAATTACGCGGTCCGAACCCCGGAATGCACGCATTCCGGTTTGGGCTCTTCCGTTTTCGCTCGCCGCTACTCACAGAATCACTTGTTGTTTTCTCTTCCTCCGGCTACTTAGATGTTTCAGTTCACCGGGTTCCCTTCCATACGTTATGGATTGGCGTATGGATGACTGGAGTCTGTCCAGCCGGGTTTCCCCATTCAGATATCTCCGGATCATCGGATATTTGCTCCTCCCCGAAGCTTTTCGCAGCTTATCACGTCTTTCATCGGCTCTTAGTGCCAAGGCATCCACCCTGCGCTCTTTCTAGCATAACCAACTCCCTTCTCCCACGGGAATGGGATCCGGTTACACATGCATAGCGTTGCATGCGTTGGTATTTCAGGTCGTTTTTTTACTTCGTTTTCTCGAAGATGTAAGTTAATCATTACCTTGCGGTGATGATCACCTCGGATGTCTTTCTCTATTTGAGAATTGATTTATTTTTGTATGCAGTTTTCAATGTACATGTCTGACTGATGTTTATCAGTCATCAGAAACCAAAATCCTTTTTAATCTCTGATCACTGGTAAAAATCAATTTCTATTTAATTCACCTTTTATAATCTGGCGGCCACCTGCTCTCCCACACCGTCTCCAGTGCAGTACCATCGGCCGATCAGGTCTTAACCATCGTGTTCGGGATGGGAACGGGTGTGTCCCCTGACCGCATCGCCACCAGAAGCATTGAGTTATACTCCGTGAGTGCAGTCTCTCTCTTCACCCTCAATTCCGCTTTACTTCATTTCGGGCTATGTTCAATTCTTCATATACATCCCGTCTGCCATATGCGCTCACGGAAGCAAGCTTCCATCGCACCTCTGTCATCCAGTCTGTGCACTCACTCATTGATAACTAAGCAATAGACAACATTCTTCCTTACTTCTTCTTCCTTAGAAAGGAGGTGATCCAGCCGCACCTTCCGATACGGCTACCTTGTTACGACTTCACCCCAGTTATCGGTCCCACCTTCGGCAGCTCCCTCCTTACGGTTGGGTCACTGACTTCGGGCGTTACCAACTCCCATGGTGTGACGGGCGGTGTGTACAAGACCCGGGAACGTATTCACCGCGACATGCTGATTCGCGATTACTAGCGATTCCAGCTTCATGTAGTCGAGTTGCAGACTACAATCCGAACTGAGACGTTATTTTTGAGATTTGCTTACCCTCGCAGGCTCGCTTCCCTTTGTTTACGCCATTGTAGCACGTGTGTAGCCCTGCTCATAAGGGGCATGATGATTTGACGTCATCCCCACCTTCCTCCAGGTTATCCCTGGCAGTCTCTCCAGAGTGCCCATCCGAATTGCTGGCTACTGAAGATAAGGGTTGCGCTCGTTGCGGGACTTAACCCAACATCTCACGACACGAGCTGACGACAACCATGCACCACCTGTCACCGGTGTTCCGAAGAAAAGGCGTCATTACACGCCGGTCACCGGGATGTCAAGAGCAGGTAAGGTTCTTCGCGTTGCTTCGAATTAAACCACATGCTCCACCGCTTGTGCGGGTCCCCGTCAATTCCTTTGAGTTTCATTCTTGCGAACGTACTCCCCAGGTGGACTACTTATTGCGTTTGCTGCGGCACCGAAGAGCTTTGCTCCCCGACACCTAGTAGTCATCGTTTACGGCGTGGACTACCAGGGTATCTAATCCTGTTTGCTCCCCACGCTTTCGAGCCTCAACGTCAGTCATCGTCCAGTAAGCCGCCTTCGCCACTGGTGTTCCTCCCAATATCTACGCATTTCACCGCTACACTGGGAATTCCACTTACCTCTCCGACACTCTAGCTGCATAGTTTCCAAAGCAGTCCCGGGGTTGAGCCCCGGGCTTTCACTTCAGACTTACACAGCCGTCTACGCTCCCTTTACACCCAGTAAATCCGGATAACGCTTGCACCATACGTATTACCGCGGCTGCTGGCACGTATTTAGCCGGTGCTTCTTAGTCAGGTACCGTCATTTTCTTCCCTGCTGATAGAGCTTTACATACCGAAATACTTCTTCGCTCACGCGGCGTCGCTGCATCAGGGTTTCCCCCATTGTGCAATATTCCCCACTGCTGCCTCCCGTAGGAGTTTGGGCCGTGTCTCAGTCCCAATGTGGCCGGTCACCCTCTCAGGTCGGCTACTGATCGTTGGCTTGGTAGGCCGTTACCCCACCAACTACCTAATCAGACGCGGGTCCATCTCATACCACCGGAGTTTTTCCCACCGAGCCATGCGGCTCTGTGGTCTTATGCGGTATTAGCAGTCATTTCTAACTGTTATCCCCCTGTATGAGGCAGGTTACCCACGCGTTACTCACCCGTCCGCCACTCAGTCACAAATCTCTTCATCCGAAGAATCAAAGATAAGTGCTTCGTTCGACTTGCATGTGTTAAGCACGCCGCCAGCGTTCATCCTGAGCCAGGATCAAACTCTCGTTAAAAATGTTTGTATCCGGGTCAGAATCGCTTGGCAATTCTGTTCCTGTTTACTGTTCTGCTTCGACATCTTTCGATGTCCGTTCTTGAAAAATCTCTTTAAAGAATTTTCAGGGTTTGTTGTCTATTGTTCAGTTATCAATGTTCTTTGTTATTGCCGTTTCATGCGACAGCTTTTATATTATATCAAAGCGTTTCATGTTTGTCAACAACTTTTTTATTTCTTTTTTTGCTGTTGTGAAGAACTCCCTCACGCGACAGCTTTAATAGAATAGCATATTCATCAAGGCTTGTCAACAGCTTTTTGATTTCTTTTTGCAATTTACTTTTTTCAAAGTTTTCGTCTGAATATTCCCATACTCATGCTCGAATTTTTATGCAAAACTTTTTATTTTTCATCCGCTCCGCCTCTGCATGCCACTCCTTAGTCTCTGTCTCGACCAGCGAACATATGGTATCTTACCACGGCTTTCCTGAATTGTCAATGTTGTTTTTATATTTTGCGCAATTCAGAATATTCTGACATCAATTCAACATGCTTTTGCGAATGGCACGGCTGAACATCCCCTTCCATTTGCCTTTCCATTTCCTTTTTCATTTCACATTTACAAAAAGCAGCCGTACCAAAACTCTGATACAACTGCTTGTATTTTAAAACATTGATTTCATTTTAATTATCAGATATATGGTTGCAAAAACTGCAAACAGATACACACACCCAATAATTACAGAACTCTTTTTCCCTCTTCCCCATTTTTCCGTTGCAAGATACATTGCATCCAACACATCAAACAGAAAGAAAAACTGGAATACCGTATGTACAACTGCTTCGGCAAACCCTATTTTCCCACTTTTATAGGTCATACGGATCACCTGGATCCCATAAAAGCTTCCCGGTAAAATAGCAAGCCATGTTGCACCAACCGAAAAAACGACTGCTACAATCAGCCACGGCAGCAATACCGGAGCAAAGATTATCGCGGCTCCCCGGCTTCCTACCAGCACTGCCATACTTATGAAAAAATAATAAATGAACAGAACCAGAAAATTCACACAGAAAAAAACAACCAGCCCATATTTATGGATCAGCATGCGGTTCACGCATTCAATCGGATTTCCCGTTTTGTATATCTTAAATGACTGTCCAATATTTATGATTCCCACAACTGCCACAAGTCCCCAATAAAAAAACAGTGGAAGAAACACAATCATCAACGTTAATCCGATATGCCCCTCCTGTATTTTATCCAGCAGTCCCGTAACAAGAATAAGATATACATATGCAAGTGGTACACATAAAGTTAATAGTATTACATAAAGAAATGTACTTTTCCGTGATTTTCTATTTTCCATATCCTGGCTCTCCATATTTCAGGAAAAGGGAATCGTAATTTTCTATACAGCTCCCCCTTTCCCTGTTTTCTATTTATCTGCGTCCCATAAATGCTTCAATCTCATCGATCTGTCTCGGAATTGCTCTTGACAGATTTTCACATCCGTCTTCTGTGATCAGGCAATTATCTTCCAGACGGAATCCAATGCCCCATTCTTCATGGTAAACACCGATATCTACACAGAATACAACACCCGGTACAGCAAGTCCGCTTCCTTCTACCACGTCATGTACATCAAATCCAACATGATGTGCTCCACCGTGCCACATGTAAGTCCCAATATCTTCAAAATTTTTGCATACTCCTGCTTCTTTTAACTGTTCAAATGTATATTTACGGATGATCTTATCCACATCCAGAAGCGGTACACCCGGTTTCAGTGTACTGAACATATATTCTGAAGTATTGTAAATGCACTCATAAAGCAATTTCTGACGGTCATTAAATCTTCCATTGCACGGAAATGCCCTGGATACATCGTTGATCTCATAATCCCATACAGCACCAACGTCATTCAGGATCATATCTCCATCCTGTGCCTGTCCGCGATAATCATAGTAATGAATTTTAAAGTTGTTCTTTCCTGATGAAATGATAGACGGAAATCCTGGTGAAAGCACTCCCCTCTGAGCCAGTGCATAATCAAATTCTGCTTTATACTGGTATTCGTACATTCCCGGTTTAGATGTTTTCATCATTGCTTCGATTCCGGCCTTTGTGATCGTTTCCGCTTTCTTCATTGCCTCAATCTCACATGGTTTCTTGATCAGGCGAAGCTGTTTCATGATCGGATGAAGGTTACCAAGTCCAACAAACGGAGCATGTTCTTTCAGATACTTGCCAAGGCGGTATGCTTCTACTGCCGGCGTATTTTCATAAACCTTGTCAAAATCAAGATAAACTTTCTTAACATTGCCAGAAAATAATTGTCTGGAAAGATCATTCCGGAATGCTGCCACATATTTGTAATTCGTAATTCCGGAAAGTTCTTTTGCTTCCTCTTCTTTTATACGTCTTCCGGTCCAGCGTTCTGCAAATGCATCCGGTGGAAGAAGATACAGAGTTTCTTCAATTGTTCCCTCTCCGACATAAGTCATCAGTACAATATTTTCCTGCTCAATTCCTGTCAGATACAAAAAGTTACGATTTGTAAAAAACGGATAATTCTCATCATTGGTCTTGATCGGTGCATGTCCGCTGAATACAACCACCAAAGATCCCGCTTCAAGTTTCTGATACAGGCTCTTACGATTTCCTGCGTAAAATTCTTTATTCATTGGTCAATCCTCCTGCCCTCTGCGCTTAGTGTAAATATTTTTCTTTCAGATATTCAATATAATAACCGGTATTCAGCTCTTCTCCTGTTGCTTTTTTGAGCATCTCGCGCGTAGAATAGGTCTGTCCGTACTGGTGAATATGTTCTTTTAACCAGTTTCCAATTACAGATGAATCTCCTTTTCCCAGCTTTTCAAATGCATCCGGGCAATCAGCAAGAAGCTTATGAGCAAACTGTGCTGCGTAAGCATCTCCAAGTGCATATCCCTGAAAATATCCTACACATCCTGAAGCCCAGTGCACATCCTGCAGGATTCCTTCCTGATGATTCTTTGGAGTAAATCCCAGATATTCCTGATATTTTCTGTTCCATGCTTCTTCAATTGTATCCACTGTCAGTTTTCCATCGAAATATTCTTTTTCAATTTCGTAACGGATGATGATATGCAGGGTATTGGTAAGCTCATCCGCTTTCAGACGGATCAGTCCCGGTTTTACTTTATTGAGTGCCGCAAGGAATGTATCCAGAGAAATCTCTTTGTATTTTGGCACTTCCTTCTGCAGATATGGGTACAGGTTCTCCCAGAATTCTCTGGTTCTTCCTACATGATTCTCGTAGAATCTGGACTGGGATTCATGCATTGCACCTTCAATTCCGCCCCAGAGTCCGCTTTCTGCAACCTCATCGTTCGCATTATAATTATAGAGTCCGTGTCCGGTCTCATGAACCACTGCCAGAATCGCATGGATCAGCTCATCACAGTTTGTGGATGGTCTGGAATCACGAGGTCCGGTGCAGACACATACCGGATGATGGATCTCAAATAAAGTACTCTTATCTTTATCAAGTCCCAGAATCTCCTGCGCTTTCTTCACAATACGAAGTACTGTATCATGATCTGCTTCACATTCCAGAATGGAATCATCAATCTTACTCTGTTCTTCTCTTACCGCATTTAAAATTTCGCAGACAGCATCTTTGATTTTTGCCAAAATTGCATCAATCTCTTCCAGACGATAATCCTTATCAAACCGGTTCACCAGAACCTGATATGGTTTTTCATCCGGATTGATTGCTGTTGCTATCTTCTCCTGTAAATCAAACTGTTTTTTCAGTACCGGCTTAAAGCTTTCAAAATCATCTGCCTCATAGCATTTTCCCCATGCCAGCTGTCCATCTGCATTTGCCTGATTCAATTCTCCCTGCAGGCTTGCCGGAATCTGTACTGCTTCTTTATACTTTCCGATCAGATAACGTACCATACCTTTGTCTGTATCTGAATCAAAAGCCGTCTCTCCTTCCAGTGACTCTACCAGTTCTTTTGTCTCTTTGCTCGTCAGTTTCTCATTCGAAAGCTCTGTCAGATATGCTCCGACTTTCCCTTCATAATCAAATCCATCCTTCGGGCAGTTATTCCATCTGTCATAGTAAATAATATTATCCATACACTCCAGATAACGGAGTTTCACAACAATATTCTTCACCTTTTCCATCTGTTCTTTTGTAGCCATTACCGTACCAACCTTTCTCCTTAGACTAATGTTCAAACTTTGGTCCGATTATACCATTTGTTTCTCCGTAGTGTCAATCTTTTGGCAAAAGCCGGTTCCTCTGTTATGCCTTTATTTCTTCACTGTAGATTCGTTCGATATGCATTGCCAGATACCCGATTTCCATCTCATCAAGTTCTTTTCCAATACTCTTTCCGAGCATATCGCAGACTTTTTTTGCAGTCATATACGCTTCCGGAAATTTGGATTCTATATATTCATTCATATTGATACGAAGATCCTCCCCCGTCATAGCACGTGCTACCATATATTTGATATGGTTCATCAGACGATTATAGGAAAGCGAGATCACATCGATCTTTTTTCCTGTTTCTTTTTCGATCATCTCAATACATTCTCTCACTGCACGGGCCGTCTGCATTGCCACAGACACTTTTTCATCCTCGATTGCTGAATGAATGTGAAGTGCCACGTATCCGATTTCATGCTCATCGATCGTGATCTGCATTCTCTTCTGCAAAATATCTCTGAGCACGGATGCTGCTTGAAATTCATTATGAAAAAGTACTCTGATATCATCTGTCAGTGGATTGCTGATCTGCTCCTGATTCCGGATTCGCGAAACAGCAAAGGAGATATGATCTGCCAGCGGGATCATGATCCGGCGGTCTACTTTCCCAAAAACTTTTTCTGCTTCCCGGATCACCTCATCTGCGATTTCCAGAAATTCCGGATCCATCTCCTGCACCAGAGATTTGGCAGATCCTCTGTCTGTCTGTTCGGTCAGGCGGTAAGTTGCTGTATCTTCTGTCACTTCAAAACGCTGACTGACCTTCTTTCCAAAGCCAATTCCTTTACCGAGAAGAACGTATTCCTGGTTATCCTCTGTATTGATTGCGATCACGCCATTATTATTCAAAATTTTGCTTACTCTGTACATATCTGATTCCCCCGAAGACGAGTTTTAAGTTCTGATTTTATCCTAGCAGAGAATGAGGGGAAAGTCAAAAAAAGGTTGAGAAAAAGGGAACGCAAATTTGGCTGTTTTCTGACGGGTGTGAAATAGCTTCCGCAAAAAACAAATAAAAGCAGAACGGGGCTGTTGCACGATGAATCGTGCTTAGCCCCGTAAGTTTGTTTGATGTTTTCGATGTGATTATCACAAAATCTGTGAATAGATTTTATTTGGTTTCCCGGATCTTCTTTCTGAGCGGAAGTACCATTGCAGGGGATACGGATAATTCGTCTAATCCCATGCTTAAGAATTCTTCGGTCAGTTCGAGGTCAGCTCCGAGTTCGCCGCAGATTCCGATCCATTTGCCTTCTGCGTGGGCATTTTCGGCTGCCATGCGGATCATTGCAAGGACTGCCGGGTGGTGCGGATCGTAGAAGGCATCCAGCTTCTGGTTCTGACGGTCGATTGCCAGCGTGTACTGGGTCAGATCATTGGTCCCTACGCTGAAGAAATCCACTTCTTTTGCAAGCTCACGGCTCATCATAACGGCAGCCGGTGTCTCAATCATGATTCCCAGTTCCACATCCTCACGGAACGGGATCTGTGCCTCACGAAGCTCTTCTTTGACCTCCTCGATGATCACCTTGATCTGCTTCACTTCTTTTACCGAAATGATCATCGGGAACATAATGGCGATCTGTCCATAAGCAGATGCCCGGTACAGGGCACGAAGCTGGGTCTTGAAGATCTCCGGTCTTGTCAGGCAGATACGGATTGCCCGGTATCCCAGTGCCGGGTTCTCTTCTTTGTCAAGTCCAAAGTAATCCACCTGCTTGTCTGCTCCGATATCCAGGGTACGGATAATGACCTTTTTGCCTGCCATATTTTCTGCAACCTGTTTGTATACCTGGAACTGCTGTTCTTCGGTCGGGAAATCTTCGCTTTCCAGATACAGGAACTCACTTCGGAAAAGTCCGATCCCTCCTGCATCATTTTTAAGTACGGCGCCCACATCGGAAAGATTACCGATATTCGCATAGACATTGATCTTCTGTCCGGAAAGGGTGACATTCTCTTTGCCCTTCAGTTCTTCCAGAAGTGTTTTCTGTCTGCGGTCTTCTTCGCGCTTTTCAGTCATGGCCTTCATGGTCTCTTCATCCGGATCAATGTAGATGGTCCCGGTAAAGCCGTCGATGGCTGCCATATGTCCGTCATATTCTTTTGCAAGCCCTTCTCCCAGACCAATAACGGCCGGGATGTTCATGGTCCTTGCAAGGATTGCCGTATGGGAATTTGCTGATCCGTACATGGTTGCAAATGCAAGCACTTTGGACTTGTCAAGCTGAACAGTCTCACTCGGTACCAGATCATCTGCTGCCACGATCACCGGTTCATCTGCCACAACACCACTTTCCCCGGCATCCGAAAGGATACCGAGAAGTCGGTCCGATACATCTTTTACATCGGCCGCACGTCCCTGCATGTAAGCATCATCCATAGATGCAAACATCTGGGAGAAGTTATCTCCTGTTGTCGCAACAGCATACTCTGCGTTGACTTCCTGGGTGGTAATAATATTCTTAATCGAATCCACATAATCCAGATCCATCAGCATCATCTGATGTACTTCAAAAATTGCCGCATTGGCTTCTCCTACATCTTCCATTGCCTTGTCATACAACTCACCGAGCTGTGCGATCGCAGTCTCCTGGGCATCCTCAAAACGTGCCGCCTCTGCTTCGGTATCCTCTACATGATACCGTCTTACCTGCTTTTCCTGTCTTTTATAGAAAGCAATCTTCCCGATGGCTACGCCACCAAAAACACTTTTACCACTTAGTGTAATCATAATCCTACAGATTCTCCTCTAATACTTTCTGGATTTCGGCGATTGCGTCTTCTTCGTCTTCGCCTTCAGCTGTGATGATAACCTCATTTCCTTTTTTTACGCCAAGACTCATAACTGCCATAATGCTCTTTGCATTGACTTCACGTGTATCTCCTGCTTTTTTGATCTTAATATCTGAAGTTTTTTTCGCAATTGCTTTTACCAGAATTCCTGCCGGTCTTGCGTGGATTCCCTGTGCATCTGTTACTACATACTTAAATTCTTTCATGATAAATTCTCCTCGTCTTTTTCTTTCATTTTTAGTTTACTTTTTTTACAGCGTTTTGCTTGCCAAAGCGCCGCCATTATTAAAACAGCTTTCGCTATTCTACTGTATCTACAGCAAATAGTGGATCGCCGGCTTTAACTTCTCCCGTTGCAAGGAGACGTACTTTCTGATTCTCTCCCAGTTCTGTACAAAGTACCGGTGAACAAAGAGACGGTGCATGCGAAGTCAGGAATGGAATATCGATCTTCATAAGCGGATCCCCCTTCTTCACTTTCTGACCATTTTCTACAAATACTTCAAATCCTTCACCGTTCAGAGATACGGTATCAATACCGATGTGAAGCAGCATGCCAAGTCCGCTTTCTGTCTGGAACCCAAGTGCATGCTTTGTTTCAAATACGAAAAGCACTTCTCCATCTTCCGGTGCGCAGATCACAGCATCTTCCGGTGTAACAACAGCTCCGTCACCCATCATTTTTCCTGCAAATCCTTCATCCGGACAGGTTGTAATATCGCCTGCCATACCGGTGATCGGACTGGATACAACAATTGTATTTACCACTTTTTCCTGGGTTTCATTATTTTCATTTACAGTATCTGTATTTTCTTCAACTGAATTCTCTTCTGACACAGCAGCGCTCTCATAATATTCATCCGGAGCTGTTTCCAGATAATCTTCCAGTTTAGACTTAATCACAGTTACCTGCGGACCATAAATGATCTGGACACCCTGTCCCTTTTTCACGATTCCTCTGGAACCTGTTGTCTTGATGATCTCATCATTTACGCGGGCTGCGTCATGAACTGTGATACGAAGTCTTGTTGCACAACAATCCACATCACTGATATTTTTCTTTCCGCCAAGCCCCTGTGTGATTGCCTCACTTACCGAATCTGCGGTCCCTGTATTCCCTGCTGTTTCTTTTCCTGCTTCTTTTCTGGCATTTACATCTGCCTTTGTATATAATTTTGTCTCTGTATCATCATCTTCACGTCCCGGTGTCTTGAAGTTAAACTTTTTGATCAGGAAACTGAAGATAAAGTAATACAGGAAGAAATAAATAATTCCAACCGGAATGATCCGAAGCCAGCTTGTCTTTGCATTTCCCTGCAGGATACCGAAAAGGAACAGATCCAGAAAACCACCAGAGAAGGTAAGTCCTACTGCTATATTCAGGATATGCGCGATCATGTAAGCAGAACCTGCAAGCACTACCTGTACAGCAAAAAGTGCCGGTGCAACAAAAAGAAATGAGAATTCCAGCGGCTCTGTAATACCCGTCATCATGCAGGCAAGTGTTGCAGAAAGTAGAAGTCCTCCTGCCTGTTTTTTCTTTTCCGGTTTTGCACAGCGGTACATCGCAAGTGCCGCTCCCGGAAGTCCGAAGATCATAAAGATAAATTCACCTGAGAAATATCTGGTCGCATCTGCGCTGAAATGTGCGATATTTGCAGAATCAGCAAGCTGTGCAAAGAAGATGTTCTGTCCTCCCTGTACCATCTGTCCCGCAACTTCCATTGTTCCACCGACTGCTGTCTGCCAGAATGGCATGTAAAATACGTGATGAAGTCCGAACGGAATCAAAGCCCTCTTAATAATACCAAAAATCAGGGTTCCCAGATATCCGCTTCCGGTTACCAGTCCGCCAAGTGCATAAATTCCATTCTGTACAACCGGCCAGGCAAAATACATTCCAATCCCAACAAACATGTACACCAGTGTAGAAATGATCGGAACAAATCTGGATCCTCCGAAGAATGATAACGCATTTGGAAGAACGATTTTGTGAAAACGGTTATGCAGAGCAGCAACACCAAGTCCTACAATAATACCACCAAACACACCCATCTGTAAGGACTGGATTCCGCAAACAGAAGTGATGGTTCCTTCCAGTACATTCGAAGCGATCGTTCCATCTGCGGTAATCTCTCCTGTGATCACAAGCATTGCATTGATTGCAACATTCATAACAAAGAATGCGATCAATGCAGAAAGTGCCGCTACTTCTTTTTCTTTCTTTGCCATACCGATTGCAACTCCAACCGCGAAAATCAGTGGCAGGTTGTCAAATACAGCACTTCCTACTTTGTTCATGATAATGAGTAACGAATTCAGGATGGTTCCGTCTCCTAAAATTTTCTCCAGACCATAAGTCTGGATTGTGGTAGCATTGGTAAACGAGCTACCGAATCCCAGCAGCAGACCCGCTACCGGAAGAATCGCGATTGGAAGCATGAAGGATCTTCCTACTCGCTGCAATACGCCAAAAATTTTGTCTTTCATTGCATGTACTCCTTTTCCTCAAGAAATTTTAATTACCTGGCTTATGCCTATGATATTATTTTCTTTCGTGGAAGCCTTTTATCCGAATTTTTGACGCAAAAAAGGCACTAACCCCACACAAATATCAAAATAATATCTATGTATGGTTAATGCCTGCCGTACAGTTACACACCAAAATCTGTAACTTACAATAATTTATTTTCCACTAAATGTCAAGCCTTTTCTGAAATTTTCTTTTTATAATCCTACGGACTGCACTAAAAGAATCAGAAGCATCAACGGTGCAATTACCTTGATCATTGCAACATAAAGCTTTTCTCTGCCAAACCTGTATCCGCCAAGTGTCACTTCATCGATGATCACTTTTGGTTTTACAACCCATCCGATCAGAATACAGGTAAGCAGTGCCACCATCGGCATCAGACAGTTATTGCTGATATAATCCATCACGTCCAGAATCTGCGCTACCGTGCCGTTCGGAAGTTTCAGTTCGAAATAAAGCTTGTTGTATCCAAGACATACGATCACACCAACGATCATTCCATATAAAGTAGTCAGGATCGTTCCTTTTTTTCTGGATACATGGAATTTATCCATCATGCTTGATACAATTGCCTCCATAACAGATACAGAAGAAGTAACCGCTGCAAAAGATACCATCAGAAAGAATACAATTCCTACCAACACTCCTGCTGCCCCCATTGCTTTAAATACTTTTGGCAGAGATACAAACATCAGTCCCGGTCCTGCAGACATTCCTTCGGTTCCCATAAAAGTATAAACAGCCGGAATGATCATAAGTCCTGCCAGAAGCGCTACAAGCGTATCAAAAAACTCAATCTGGTTGATCGACTTCATCAGATTGGTCTCTTTCTTCGCATAGGATCCGTAAGTAACCATAATTCCCATCGCCACGCTGATCGAGAAGAAAAGCTGTCCCAATGCATCCATCACAACCGAAAGGAAACTTTTAACCGTCATCCCTCTAAAATTCGGGATCAGGTAAATCGCCAGTCCCTGCATACCGGTTCTTGTCACTCCATCTGCATTTGTATGTTTCAGGGTAAGGGAAAATACAGAAATTCCCGCAATCAGTACAAACAGGATCGGCATCAGAATCTTACTGTATTTTTCAATTCCTTTATTTACTCCTTTATAAACAACCATTGCCGTAATAAACACATAGATCAGCATCCATATGATCGGCTGTCCGACCTGTGTAATATAGCCTGTAAAATATCCGTCTTCTGCTGCCTGCGCCCCATGACCTGTGAGAAATGCCGACAAATATTTGAGTACCCATCCACCAATCGAGCAATAATATGGAAGAATGATAACCGGTACTGCACATGCAAGCACACCGATTCCTCCCCATCCTTTATGCATCTGTTCATATGCAGTAAGCGGACTCTGTCCTGTCTTACGTCCGATCGCGATCTCTGTTGTCAGCAACGTAAACCCAAAGGTAAGTGCCAGTACCACATAGCACAGAATAAACACTCCGCCTCCACCTTTTGCTGCCAGATACGGGAATCTCCAGATGTTCCCCAGCCCGACTGCACTTCCCGCAGCCGCCAGCACGAATCCGATCGAGCCGGTAAAATTACTCCTCTTCTTTTCCATCTTTTCTACACTCCTTTTACAGTGGTGTCTCCATACACACCATCTCCAGCTTTTTAATAATATGATGTGAGTGTCAATAAGTATCAATTGCTTATTTGTGCGAGCACAAACGCAATTGATACTTTTGACACTTACATCATAATATAGAAATTATATTTTCCTATAAGCCAAAAACACCTCCGCCGTATGGCGAAGGTCCCTTCTTTAGCTTTCTTCTTATTTTAACAATCGGATATGGGAAAGTCAATGGAAGTATTTTACTCATTTTCTTGATCTTTTTTACACTGGGGCAGGCTCTCACCTGCCCCTTTATGAGTAGTATATCAATAATTTTTACAAAACGTCTTATTTATGCAGTTGCCGGAAGAACACGGGATAAGAATGACTGCGTCCTTCTCTCTCTTGGTGCTGTAAAAATTGCATCCGGTCTGCCTTCTTCAACAACATATCCGTCTGCCATAAAGATGACCCGGTCTGCCACATCACGTGCAAAGCCCATTTCATGTGTTACAACGATCATCGTCATTCCTTCTTTCGCAAGAGATTTCATAACATCAAGTACATCTCCTACCAGTTCCGGGTCCAGCGCCGATGTCGGCTCATCAAACAACAACGCTTTCGGTTCCATTGCCAGTGCTCTTGCAATGGCAACTCTCTGCTGCTGTCCACCTGAAAGTGTACTCGGATATACATCCGCTTTATCCTTTAATCCTACCTTATCCAGAAGTTCCAGTGCTTTTGCATGCGCTTCTTCCTTATTCATGTGTTTGGTAAGGATTGGTGCCATCATAACATTCTGAACAACGGTCTTAAGCGGAAACAGATTGAATTTCTGGAAAACCATTCCGACTTCCTCACGGAATTTACGGATGTCACAATTCTTATCGAGAAGATTCTTTCCCTCATACTGTACGGTTCCGCCTGTCGGTCTTTCAAGCTGATTGATGCATCTTAAGAAAGTACTCTTTCCCGATCCGGAAGGTCCGATGATACAGACCACTTCACCTTCATTGATATTAAGATTGATATCCTTTAATACCTCCAGGTTCCCAAATTTCTTCGACAAATGATTTACTTTAATCATACCAATCACCTCATTTTCCTTTCTATCTGTTTCTGGACAATTATCAGTACCGAAAGTATCACCAGATAAAACGCTGCCAGTGCTGTGTATGTAGGAATTGCTTTAAAGCTCAACGCTGCATACGCCTGTGCCTGATGCGTGATCTCATTAACCGCAATCGCAGATAAAAGTGCGGTATCCTTAACAGAAATGATAAACTGGTTAAATAATGCCGGAAGTGCCGCTTTAAATGCCGGTGGGATAACCAGATGGATCATCGTCTGTGCACTTGTAAGTCCAAGTGATGCACCTGCTTCTTTCTGTCCCGGATCAATGCTCATCAATGCACCTTTTACAATTTCTGAAATAAATGCACCGGAATTCAGTGCGATAACGCCAATTCCCACTGCAGTGCTTCCAATATCGACACCCAAAAGCTTCGGAATTACAAAATATCCGTATAAAGCCTGCACCATAAGCGGTGTCGCACGAATGATCCAAATGTAAACTTCTGCAATTGCTTTCCCTATTTTATATTTCGACTGAAGCAGGTATCCACAGAGGCTTCCGATCAGGAAGCCAATTGTGATACCGACAACAGCAATTAAAATCGTAAGTTTTAATCCCTCAAACATCATTGGAAGTAAAACATTCAAAAAAGTCATATCCATATACTATCTCATCCTATCTTCTTTTTAGTTGCTGTCTGTTCTTTGATTATTCACACCATTTCGCATAGAGTTCATCTGTTGTGCCATTATCAATCAGTACCTTTACAGCTGCATTGATTTCATCATAATATTTGCATTCTTTAGAAATTGCTACGCAATACGGTGCCTGGCCCTGATTAAACTCATCCCCGACTACCTCCAGGTTGCTGTCCGATGTTGTCTTAATATAGAAATATGCTCCAGGTCCATCCTGAATAACAGCATCTACTTTTCCCTGCTCCAAAGATTCATATGCAGTTGTGATCGTGTCATGTACTTCGAGAGTTGCACTTGTAAGGTTCTTGCTTGCATAAGTATGAGATGCGGTTCCCTTTTCAACGGCTATTTTTTTATCCTTCAGATCATCAACACTCTTAATTCCTTTATCGTCATTTTTATTTACCATAACGACCTGACCGGAATCACAATAGATATCACTGAAGTCCATAACTTCTTTTCTTTCATCTGTTGCACAAAGTGCTGCTGCTCCGATGTCCAGTTTATTTTCAGCAAGTGAAGTAGTAAGTGCCGAATAATCCATTGCCTGAAGACCACCATCGATTTCGAATCCCAGAAGCTCCTGCAGATCATTTAACAGATCAACATCATATCCGATCAGCGTCTTTCCGTCCTCATCATAGTATGTAAATGGTCCGAAAAGTCCGGTTGTTCCGACTTTCAGTTTGACACCTTTCATGCTGTCCTTCAGCTCGTCTTCTGTATATTCTTTCTTTGTATCAGAAGTTTCCTTTGTATCTTCTTTTTTACTTCCACATCCTGCTCCAAGTACTGTTACCATTGCTGCACACATTAAAACTGCTATTAATCTTTTTTTCATAATAATAATCCTCCTTAACTGTGTAGTGAAAACGTAAGGGCGCATCACAAATTCTTTTGTAATGCGCCCTTGCATTTCCGTCCGCAGACACTCTCTCGTTCCCGGGATTGTTTGAGAAATTACTTTGCACTTCTGATTACTTTCTTTTCTGAAATACAAAAAGGATGCCGCATCTGATGCGACATCCTTGTCTGTTCTGTTCTTTATGAACTTGTGATTATTTTACCGTACTTTCACACTTTAGTCAATGAAACTTTTATCCAAAAATGCCAGTTTTATATGTTTCTTTTAAGTAAATTTTCACAAAATTGATTTTCTATAGTATATGTGATACACTATTTTCAGATCCAAACTGACTGCAAAGGAATTCCTGCGCAAAAAGAATACAAAAAAGGAGATTACAAAAAATATGAGTCTTAACAGCACCCCTTCTGCAGATCGTGTACATATCGGTATCTTCGGTCGCAGAAATGCCGGAAAATCCAGCATCATCAACGCTATCACCGGACAGAATCTTGCCATTGTATCTGATGTTCTCGGAACAACTACCGATCCGGTTCCAAAGGCAATGGAACTTCTTCCCCTCGGACCTGTCGTGATCATTGACACCCCGGGGCTTGACGACATCGGAGAACTCGGTGAACTGCGTGTCAAAAAAGCCTATCAGATTTTAAACAAAACAGATATCGCTGTTCTGGTAATCGATGCCTCTCTTGGCATGACACCAGAAGATTTATCCATCTTAAAGAAAATACAGGATAAGAAGATCCCTTACGTTGTGGTAAAAAATAAATCTGACCTCTGCTCTTCTGCTGAAAATGGCGCAGTCTGTCCGAATCTGGATTCTATGTCGGATGCTTCTTTTCATATAGATGCTTCCAACAGTATCGAAGTCAGCACAGTAACCGGATACCATGTTCATGAATTAAAAGAACTGATTGCAAGCCAGGCTCCGGAAGAAGATCAGGATAAATATCTCGTCCGCGATCTTTTAAATCCAAATGATTTTGTCGTTCTGGTCGTCCCGATCGACTCTGCCGCCCCAAAAGGACGTCTGATCCTCCCGCAGCAGCAGACCATCCGCGATGTACTGGAGGCTGGTGCAATCTCTATTGTAACCCGTGACACAGAATTGAAGGAAACACTTTCGTCTCTTGGCAAAAAGCCACGCCTTGTCATCACCGACAGCCAGGCATTTGCCAAAGTGTCTGCCGATACACCGGAAGATATTCCACTGACCTCTTTTTCCATCCTGCTTTCCAGATACAAAGGAAATCTGAAGCTTCAGGTCGAAGGCGCACAGATGCTGGACAAGTTGGAAGATGGTGACAAAATTCTCGTCTGTGAAGGCTGCACCCATCACAGGCAATGTGATGACATTGGAACAGTGAAGCTTCCTCGCTGGATCCGCCAGCATACCGGAAATAAAGACCTGCACTTTGAATTCACAAGCGGAACCGAATTCCCGGTAGATCTCTCACCTTATAAACTCATTATTCACTGTGGTGGCTGCACCCTGAACGAACGCGAAATGCAGTATCGCCTCAAATGCGCCGAAGATCAGGGCGTACCGATCACGAACTACGGAACCGCTATTGCTCACCTGAAAGGGGTATTGGAGCGGAGTCTCATACCGGTTAGAGGAAGTTTGGAATAAGGCTACGGGCGAAGTGGGGACGAGGTGACGGTTTCACGCCGGTCTTCATCGCCTGCATTCTGTAAAATTTAATCGGGACGGAAGTTGCGACACCGGACTGATTCGCTGGAAAATCTGATGATTTTCCGGCTCAGGCAGTCCTCAGATTCCGTACTTGTAGTACGAAATCTGGTCACAATTTCCGTCCCGATTAAATGAACAGACTGCACAGCTCTTACGAATGGCGTGAAACCGTCACCTCGTCCCCACTTCACCCTTACGTTATTCAAAGCTTCCGCATTGGCGCATCATAGATGCGCCTCGCTGTGGATGGAAGGATTGTTTGTTCAGAATTGAAATCCATTCTTATTATATTTACTTTTGTTCTGACTTATATGTTATGAGTGATTTTGTTTTGGTATAGACACACATAACGGTTGAATAAAGCTTAAAGCCAGGTATCATTTTAAATTGGCTGCAGCGCCCAGGGCGTCGGATCACGGTGTGGATTTGACGGTATATGGCGGCGTGTTACAGCCTGTTAATGAAAAAAAGAGAAAAGTGTGATCGGATTTCGTACCCCAAGTACGAAATTCCGAAGACTCCTGAGATGGAAAATCATCAGATTTTCCGTCGAATGAGTCTGGTATCACACTTTTCTCTTTCTTTTCATGTTACAGGCTGTTCACGCCAGAGTCCACCGCCAAATCCACACCGTGATCCGACGCCCGTCCCTGCAGCCAGATTTTCAATTAAATATTCTCAATTCTCTTGATCGCTTCCAACGTATTCTCGTAACTTCCAAATGCTGTCAGGCGGAAGTATCCTTCCCCGCTCGGTCCAAATCCTGATCCCGGAGTTCCAACTACATTTGCTTTTTCAAGAAGGAAATCAAAGAATTCCCATGAAGTCATGTTATCCGGCGTCTTTAACCATACATATGGTGAGTTCACTGCTCCGGATACTGTGTATCCGGCATTCTTCAGACCTTCATAAATCGTTCTTGCATTCTTCTGATAGTATGCGATCTGCTCTTTTATCTGTGCTTTTCCGGCCTCTGTATAAACAGCAGCTCCGGCTTTCTGTACAATATAAGGTGCTCCATTGTATTTTGTTCCGTGACGTCTTGCCCACAGCGAATGAAGCATCACATCTCCACACTTAAGGTCTTTCGGAATGATTGTTGCGCCAAGACGTACTCCTGTAAATCCGGCATTCTTAGAAAAACTTCTAAGTTCGATTGCACAGGTTCTTGCTCCTTCACATTCAAAAATACTGTGTGGTACATCTTCCTCTGTGATATATGCTTCATATGCAGCATCATAAATGATCACTGCCCCGTTTTTATTTGCATAATCTACCCATTTCTGGAGTTCATCTTTTGTGATAGCCGCTCCGGTCGGATTGTTCGGGAAGCATAAATAGATCATATCCGGTACTTCTTTTGGCAGTTCCGGTACAAATCCATTTTCTGCTGTACAAGGCATGTAGATTACATTGCTCCATGTTTCTGTCTTTGGATCGTAAGTTCCGGTACGTCCTGCCATTACGTTTGTATCCACATATACAGGATATACCGGGTCTCCTACTGCGATTCTGCAGTCAGGTCCAAAGATCTCCTGGATATTTCCAGAATCACTCTTTGCTCCGTCTGAGATAAAGATCTCATCTGCAGCAATATCACATCCTCTTGCCTGGAAATCATTCTTTGCAATCGCGCTTCTTAAAAATTCATATCCAAGATCCGGTGCATATCCGTGGAATGTCTCTGCGTGTGCCATCTCATCAACTGCACTGTGAAGTGCTTCGATGATCGCAGGTGCAAGCGGCTGTGTTACATCACCGATTCCCAAACGGATGATCGGTGCATCCGGATTCGCTGCTGAGAACGCTGCAACTTTTTTGGCAATATTGGAAAACAGATAGCTTCCCGGTAACTTTAAGTAGTTTTCATTTACACTGTACATATGTCGTCTCCTTTGTGATTTGATCTTTATAGTACACCATCAAATACTTTAACCGCAGGTCCCTCCAAAAATACATGATTCACCTTACGGTCCCATCTGACAGATAACTCTCCACCTAATAATTTAACGATTACTTCCTCATCTGTCAAGTCATTCAGCACAGAAGCCACAACTGCTGCACATGCTCCGGTTCCGCAGGCAAGCGTTTCACCAACACCCCTCTCCCACACACGAATCTCCATCCGGTCCCTCGCAGTCACATGACAAAACTCGATATTTGCCCTCTCCGGAAATCTCGGATGAAATTCTAACTCCCTTCCTGTCTCTTCCAGAGAAATCCCGTTTATCTCTTCTAAAAAGATTACCGCATGCGGATTTCCCATCGAAATCCCGGTCATGCGGTAGTTCTTCTTCTGTACCTCAATCGGATCATTGATCACCAGATCCTTTTCGCTCAGGATTGGAATGCTGTGTGCGTTCAGTCTTGGAACACCCATATCTACCATAGCACCGCAGGCTTTCCCATCCTGAATATGAAGGTGCATGTTACGAATTCCGGATTTCGTCTCGATACTGAGCGTTTCCTTTCCGGTAAGTCTGTAATCATATACATATTTTCCCAGGCATCGGATGCCATTGCCGCACATCCCGGCAACAGAGCCATCCGAATTGTATATCTCCATTTTAAAATCAGACACCTTTGACGGACATATCAGAATCAGACCATCCGCTCCGATCCCGTAATGCCTGTCACAAAGTGTTCTTGCAAATCCAGGTGGATCTTCCACCCTTTCTCTGAAGCAGTTTATACACACATAATCATTTCCAAGACCATGCATTTTTGTAAAAATCATATATCCTGCCTCTTTAATCTCCTTTATTCCGCCATAATACTAAGTACCATCTGAGCTGTCTCCACCATATTGACACCGCTCTCCATACTACATTTCTGCAGATAGCGATGCGCTTCTTCCTCCGTCATATTATTACGTTCCATCAGAAGACTCTTTGCCTCTTTTACAAGTGCCTGCTGCTCCGGATTCCGGTTCTTAAGCTCTGCTCTTCTTTTCTTTCTCCGCCTGCCAATCGATTGTGCCATCATCTCGATCGTGTTCATCAGATCAAATACCTTAAATGGCATCGACAGGCTGATCACTCCCGGCGTCCTGTCACTGCATTTCTCCGGCGATGCGATCAAAAGCATCTCAATCGTACTCGGCAGATAATCTCTCAATTCATTATATAACATATCTGTCATTTTATAACCACAAACTACAATTCCATCATCCAGATTATCTGCCAATTGAACCGCCTGTGCTCCGGTTACCCCCACACCAATCACGTCAAATCCATTTCGTACCAGTATATTGCGAATATTGGTTGCAATCTCCTTTTTTGGAAATACAACAATAATACTGCTCATAATACCAGCCTCCTGCCTTTAGAATTGGAAAGTTTCTTTAGAATTTCTGTAAGTACTCATTAATTTCCCATTCTGTAACCTGAGTGCGGTATGCTCTGTATTCTGCACGCTTTGACTCGATCAGCTTCTGTGACAGTTCTTCTCCCAGTACTTCCTGCATAAACTGATCTTTCTGGAATTCTGTGATTGCTTCTCTTAAGCTTGCCGGAAGCTCCTCAATTCCAAGTGCATTTTTCACCACATCTGTCATTTCGTAAATATTCTCATCTACACTCTCCGGAGGCAGGATCTTGTTTTTAATTCCTTCCATTCCGGCAGCCAGACATACGGCAAGTGCCAGATATGGATTTGCTGCCCCATCCGGACTTCTGAGTTCGACTCTTGTGCTTTCCCCTGATACCCGTGGAATACGGATCAGAGGAGTCCGGTTATTCGCTGACCAGGCAATATATACCGGTGCCTCATATCCGGGAACCAGTCTCTTATAGGAATTCACGATCGGATTTGTGATAAAGCTGATCGCTTTGATATGTTTCATAAGTCCGCCGATAAAATAGTAAGCCTCCTTGCTCAGACCATTCGGATCTTTTTCATCTGCAAAAACATTCTTTCCATTTCTTGACAGAGACATATTCAGATGCATTCCTGAGCCATGGATACCATCCTTTGGCTTTGGCATAAATGTAGCATGAAGCCCGTGTCTTTTTGCGATTGTTTTGGTAACAAGCTTAAATGTCATGATATTGTCTGCTGCATCCATCGCCTCTGTATATTCCAGATCGATCTCATGCTGTGCCGGTGCCATCTCGTGATGAGATGCCTCCACACCGTACCCCATATCTTCCATTGTAAGAACAATATCACGTCTTGCATTCTCTCCCTGGTCCAAAGGTCCCAGATCAAAATATCCTGCACGTTCATTGGAAATCGTCGTCGGATTTCCCGCATCATCCGTCTCAAACAGGAAAAATTCGCATTCCGGTCCTACGTTAAAGTCATATCCCATCTCTTTCGTCTCGGAAAGTACCTTCTTAAGAACATGTCTCGGATCGCTTTCGTAAGCTGTTCCATCCGGTCTGTAAATATCGCAGATAAATCTTGCAACCTTTCCCTGCTGCGGCCGCCACGGAAAAATTTCAAATGTATTCAGATCCGGGTGCAGATACATATCCGATTCTTCGATTCTGGCAAATCCTTCTATCGAAGATCCATCAAACATACATTTATTATCCAGTGCTCTCTTAAGCTGGCTTACTGTAATCGCTACATTCTTCATTGTTCCGAAAATATCGGTGAACTGCAGCCTGATAAATCCCACGTCTTCTTCCTCGACAAGATTCAGGATATCTTCTCTCGTATAATTTTTCATATTCATACAAATCCTCCCGTTTTTACTACTCATAAATAAAATGATGATACCAGGGTCAAAAGGTCAGAAAGCCGATGCAAGCTTGCTTGCAAGAGGATTTTTTACCTTTTCCAACATCAGGTGATGTACATTCGCCAAATGCAGATCCGTTGTGCAAGCACAAATCTGCACTTGGCTCATCGCATCCACAAAAAGGGCGTTCTCAATCCATTTTGAAAACGCCCTTGTTTGTTATATTATAATTTTCGTCTGAATATTTGTCAATACTCTTAGTCTTCTACGAGTGCTGCTGTAATGATTGCCATAGAATAAACTTCTTCTGCATTGCATCCACGGGACAGGTCGTTGATCGGTGCATTAAGACCAAGAAGGATCGGTCCGTATGCATCAAAGTTACCAAGTCTCTGTGCGATCTTATATCCGATGTTACCTGCGTTGATATCCGGGAAGATAAATGTATTTGCCTGACCTGCTACTTCACTGTTCGGGCATTTTGTTCTTGCAACACGCGGAGATACAGCTGCATCAAACTGAAGCTCTCCTTCGATCGGAAGTGAAGGATACAGTTCTTTTGCTTTTGCTGCTGCATTACGCATCTTATCTACATCTTCACCCTTTCCAGATCCAAGTGTAGAGTAGCTTAAGAATGCAACCTTTGGATCGATACCAAAGTGTTTACCACATTCTGCAACTTCCCATGCGATTTCTGCAAGCTGATCCTCTGATGGTTTGAGATTAATCGCGCAGTCACCCATAGCAAGAACTTCGTTCTCACCTGTAGCTGACGGACGAACCAAAATGAAGCAGGAAGATACACAGCTTGATCCCGGTTTGGTCTTGATCAGCTGAAGTGCCGGACGTACGGTATCTGCTGTAGAGTAAGTAGCTCCTCCAAGAAGTGCGTCTGCAACTCCCATCTTAACCAGCATGGTTCCAAAATAGTTGTTTTTCTTAAGTGTCTTTGCTGCCTGCTCCGGTGTAACACCTTTGCTCTTACGAAGTTCGCAGAACAGTTCTACCATCTCGTCAAATCTCTCATAATCATCCGGATCAATGATCTCTCCGCCACGGATGTTGTATCCATACTTTTCAGCTGCTTCTAATACTGCTTCTTTATTTCCAACAAGAATTGGTGTAAGGAAGCTTCCTGCTAAAAGACGGGAAGCTGCCTCAAGAATTCTCTCATCTGTTCCTTCTGTAAAAACGATCGTTTTTGGATTTTTCTTCAGCTCTTGAATCATCATGCCGAAGCCTTTCATATTGTCCATCAAATTGCCTCCTTATTTCGTGTGTTCGATACTTTCACATATACTTTACCACGTTTTTTTGGGATTGCAATTTAATTAAATTTTTAACAAGGATTGTATTTAAAAATAACCAAAAACCGGCGTTTTTTTCTTATTTACGGTATCCTTTATAGCCTTTCAGATTGTTGGCAAGAGCCATAACGATCGTATCTACATCATCTACCATCAGTTTTACACGTTCCGGAATCTGCTCTTCCTCTATCCCGTTTTCATATACATCTTTGAAATAGCCTTCAAAGAGCATACACACCATCCGGTTTAATTTTACTGCATTGTCATATGTAATACCACCAACATTGATACACCGCTTGCACATCTCAAAATCACGTGCCAGAAAGCTTGGTGTCTGAAGCATATTGTAGAAAAAACGGTTAACATTTACAATATCTTCCGGAAACATTTCATAATATTCCCGCATTGCTTCTTTGAGTTTTACATTGTTATACTCAAAAAATAACAGATTATATGCTTCCGGATTATGAAATGCCTCCGTTGCATAACAATCCCACACACCTACATATACCTGCCACATATTCTTCCAGGATTTCTCAGCCTCATTCAGCCTGTCTATGTAACCGGTTAAAATTCTGAGTTCTGCATAGTATAAAAGTTCAGACACATTATCAAAGTACCTGTACAGACTTGCTGATGAGCACCCCATCTCCTTAGCAATCCTGCGGATAGATACTGCCTGAATCCCTTCTTGCTGAATGATCTCATGTGCTTTCTGGATATAATCCCTTCTGGATAATCCTTTAAAATAATTGCTGCTCGTACTCTGCTTCTGTTCTTCCATAGTTGCCTCTCATTTTCCATGTGAATCTCTACACAGATTGTATCCGGCACTCTTCCATACCGAATTCAACCATTTTTTAATTTTAGTCATATTACTCTTTATTATACATGATTCTGTTTTTGATATAAAATAGAAAAAAGCTATAATATTTCATAGCTTTTTTCTATACATTATACATTTAATTTCCCAATTGTAAACAGTTTTTTAACAATGAAAAATAAGCTCCATTTTTGTACCTTTTCCTTCTTCACTTTCCACATGGATTTCTGCGTTATGCAAAAGTGCTCCATGCTTTACAATTGAAAGACCCAGACCTGTTCCACCGGTCTCTCTGGAATGGCTCTTATCCACCCGGTAAAAACGCTCAAAAATACGATCCTGATGCTCTTTTGGGATTCCGATTCCGGTATCCTGGACAATGACTTTTTTCCCATTCAGTGTATTTCCAACCCAGATATTTACTTTTCCATTTTCTTTATTGTATTTGATCGCATTTTCACAGATGTTGTAGATCATCTCATCCAGGATCTGACGGATTCCAAAACATTCCACATGTTCTCCTACCACTTCAACCTGTATTCTGCGTTTTTCTGCCTGAAGTGCCAGACGGCTCACAATCTCCCTTGTCATCTGATACAGATCCACATTCTCTTTTTCAAGCTCCACACTGCCCTCATCCAGCTTTGACAGCTTGATAATATCACCGACCAGGGTGATCATCCTGCTTGCCTCTTTATAGATCCGTTCACTGAATCCCTGCATATCTTCCGATTTTACAAGACCGTTCATCATAATTTCTGCATATCCCGAAATCGAGGTCAGAGGAGTCTTCAGCTCATGGGAAACATTTGCAGAGAATTCTCTCCTCATCTGTTCAATTGCTGCTTTTTCTTTATTCTGCCTGTCAATTCTTTCAAGCAGCGGATGCAACTCTTCATATACATCATTTTCCAGTGGTTCTTCCAGATCCAGATTGTTAATCGGTGCAATCAGCCTTTTCACCTGATGCCTTGTCATAAACCATGCAACACACCCCATCATGACCCCGATCGCAATCATATACGGTAAGATCATAAATGCTGTATTCCAGACCGTATCCATGCCTCTTGACACACGCAGGACAGAGCTATCATCCATCTTCAACGCATAATAGTACATCTCCTGTCCTTTGCTGTCTGACATACGGATATCCTGCCCACTGCCATTTGCCAATGCCTCTTTGAATTCTTTTCTTGATTTGTGGTTTGCCAGCGTTTCCTGATCATCTCCGGTATCATAAAGTACTTTTCCGTCTTTATCGATCCATGTTACCCGGGTGTTCTTACTGACCTTATCCATGGTGCCAAAATATTCTTCTCCGGATATATCTATTGCCGCCCGGATATATTCTGCCTCCTGAACCAGTTCACTGCGCCGGATATCCAGCGCCTGCCGGTAAATAACCAGAGTAACCAGAATATATGAGATCAGGAGTGACATCGTAACCACAAAAATCATACTTTTCTGGATTCTATTTCGCATCGATCTCTCCTATACGGTATCCCACTCCCCGGACAGTCTCAATATATTCTCCTGCCTGTCCCAGCTTCTGGCGCAGGGTTCTTACATGGACATCTACCGTTCTGGTCTCACCGTCAAAATCATATCCCCAGATTTCTTCCAGTAATTTATCTCTTGTCAGAACAATATTCTGATTCTCCATAAGTTTTCTCAACAGCTCATATTCTTTCAATGTTAATGCTACCGGTTCTCCCGCTACCGTTACTTCATGCTTTTTACGGTCCATGCGGATCTCACCCAGCACATAGGTATCATCCTCTTCTTTTTTTGATGTCCGTCTGAGTACTGCACGGATTCTGGATACCAGTTCCATCATTCCAAATGGTTTGGTCACATAATCATCTGCTCCCGCATCCAGTCCCATGACCTTGTCATATTCTGCACCCTTTGCCGTAACCATGATGACCGGAATATCTTTGGTTCTCCCGGAAGTCTTCAGCTTCTTCAGGATCTCCATTCCATCTTCTCCAGGGAGCATGATATCAAGCAAAATCAGCTCTGGCAGTTCCTCTGCCAGAGCTTCAAAGAATGATGTGCCTTCTTCAAATCCACGGGCCTCAAATCCCGTAGTCTCAAGTGTATATACTACTAATTCCCGGATGTTCGCTTCATCCTCCACACAAAAAATCATTCTCGTTCTCCTTTAATTTCTTTTAGATTGCAGTTCCGCCTGCATGAATACCTGTAATTGAAAATTCAACCCACTCTGCAATATTTGTTGCATGATCTCCGATCCTCTCCAGATATTTCGCAATCATGATCAAGTCGATTGCCTCATCTCCGGCACTTCCTTTGTGATCGGAAATAAATTTTACCAGATCTCCTTTTACCAGATCAAAAAGATCATCTACCTCATCATCTGCTGCCATGACACTTCTTGCAAGCTCCAGATCTTTCTGTACATAGGCAGATACACTGTCTCTTACCATCTTTACAGTCGCCTCTGCCATCCGGTTAATATCCTTCAGATTCTTTTCCTCTGTTGATTTTGTTGCGATCACAATATCTGCAATATCCGCAGTCTGATCTCCGATACGTTCCATATCCGTGATCATCTTAAGTGATGCCGAGATCCTTCGCAGATCCCGCGCTACCGGCTGTTGCTGAAGCAAAAGCTTCAGGCAGAGATTTTCAATTTCTTTTTCCATCTGATCGATCTCGCTGTCTGCTGTAATGACAGCCTTTGCTCTGGCAATATCATGTCCTTCCAGAGCTCCTGTTGCTTCCTCGATTGCCGTCTCGCAAAGTTCTCCCATATGGATAAGCATCTCATTAAGTTCTTCCAGCTGTCTGTCAAATCTGTTCCGCATTTAACCAAACCTCCCTGTAATATAATCTTCTGTCCTCTTATCGGACGGAATCGAGAATAATTTTTCAGTATCATTATATTCTACAACTTCTCCAAGAAGGAAAAATGCGGTATTGTCCGACACTCGGACTGCCTGCTGCATATTATGTGTTACCATAACGATAGTATAATCTTTTTTCAGTTCCATCGCAAGGTCTTCTATCTTGGATGTTGAGATCGGATCCAGTGCGGAAGTCGGTTCATCCATCAGAAGTACTTCCGGTTCTACTGCAAGTGCACGTGCAATGCAAAGTCTCTGCTGCTGTCCACCGGACATGCCAAGTGCACTCTTTTTCAGACGGTCCTTACACTCGTCCCAGATAGCTGCATTACGCAGTGATTTTTCTACAATATCATCCAGTTTTGCCTTTGAACGGATTCCATGCGTTCTCGGTCCGTAAGCAATATTATCATAAATGCTCATCGGGAATGGATTTGGTTTCTGGAATACCATTCCGACTCTTTTTCTCAGGACATTTACGTCCATTCCTTTAAAAATATTCTGTCCGTCCAGAAGGATTTCGCCGTCAATCCGGCATCCTTCTACCAGATCATTCATACGGTTGATCGACTTGAGAAGTGTGGATTTACCACAACCACTCGGTCCGATGAACGCGGTGATCTTATTTGGCTCGATCTCAAGGTTAATGTTTTTCAGTGCCTTGAAATCGCCATAATATAAATCAAGATTTTTTACACTTATCTTTGACATTTTCTTTTCCTCTCTATGCTTTCGTCAGTTTCTTCGCAACCACACCGGAAAGGGTGTTGATCGCAACAACCAGTACAAGCAAAATAACAGCTGTCGCATACGCCTGGTTCATATACAGTCCTTCGCTTGACAGCATATACATATGGATTGCCAGTGTCCGACCGGAACCAAGTACATTCTTTGGCACCTGTGCAACCGTTCCTGCTGTATAAATCAGTGCTGCCGTCTCTCCTACGATACGTCCAATGGCAAGGATCACACCCGCAAGGATTCCAGGAACTGCCGATGGAAGCACGATACGGAATACAGTACGGAGCTTTCCGGCTCCAAGTCCAAAGCTTCCTTCTCTGTAAGAATCCGGAACTGCTTTAAGTGCTTCTTCTGTCTGGCGCATGATCAGCGGAAGAATCATAATCGATAAAGTAAATGCACCTGCCAGAACGGAAAATCCCCATTTCAGCGTATTTACAAAGAACAGCATACCAAACAGACCATATACGATAGACGGAATGCCCGAAAGAGTCTCCGTCGTCAGGCGGATCACTTCGATAAATTTATTCCCCTTTCCTGCGTATTCCACAAGAAAGATTGCTGAAAAAATACCAAATGGTACTGCGATCAAAAGCGAAAGCAGTGTCATAACAACCGTATTGATCAATGCCGGTATAACAGATGCATTGTCCGATGTATAATGTAATGAAAATAATGACGGTTTAATATACGGAATTCCATTGATCAAAATATAAAAAATCAAGAACAGGAGCAATGCAAACGTGATAAATGTCGCAAGCATCACAAGAAACATCAAAATCATGGATCCCGGATGTCTCAGATAGCTTTTTATCTTATCTGTAAAATTTTCCCGGTTGATATAAACAGGTTTTTTCGTCTGATCACTCATGTTCACCCCTCCTCTTAAGCAGCGCAACACTAAAATTGATGATCAGGATAAATACAAAAAGTACAACTCCTGTAGCAATCAGCGCTTCCCTGTGAAGTCCGGTCGCATATCCCATCTCAATTACAATATTACCAGTCAGAGTACGGACACCGAGCAGAATATTATTGACCAGTCTAGGCTGGTTTCCTGCAATCATAATAACTGCCATGGTCTCACCGATCGCACGTCCGATTCCAAGTACGATTCCTGTAATCACACCGGACTTTGCCGCCGGAATCACAACTTTGAAAATACTTCTTTCCTGGGTTGCTCCAAGTGCCAGCGAGCCTTCATAGTACTGTGGTGGCACTGCACGCATTGCACTTTCTGTTGTCCCGATGATCGTTGGAAGGATCATCATACCAAGTACAATTGATGTAGTCAGGATTCCTTTTCCATCTCCGGATTTTTCAACCAGTCCCATCATCTTTAAAGTTCTTCCGAAGTCCCGAATGATCGGAACTACGATCACCATGCCGAAGAAACCATATACAACTGACGGAATTCCCGCAAGCAGTTCAGTTGCTGCTTTTAACGGTCTGTAAATTTTCTTCGGGCAATACATAGCCATAAATACCGAAGTCAGAATTCCGATCGGCACACCAAATATAATTGCTCCTGCCGTCACATAGATACTTCCGATGATCATCGGAAAAATACCAAAAAGTTCATTTCCCGGACGCCAGATATCACCGGTTATAAATTTTACAAATCCTATCTGTCTGATTGCAGGGATTCCATTTGCAAACAAGAAAATGCAAATGAGAGCTACCGCCAGCACCGAAGTGCAGGCGGCAATGAAGAACACTCCCTGCATGACTTTTTCAGTCCATGCTTTTGATTTCATTCTTTAATTTCCTCTTTTATTTATTTGGAAACTTCATCCCATGTTGTAACATCCCCAACATAGATTGATTTTACCTGATCTGCTGAAAGCTCATCTGCCGTGTTAGCTTTATTTACGATCACTGCAATACCATCTGTTGCGATTACTGTTGCTTCAAGTTCTGAAGCTTCGTCATCTTTCAGTTCTCTGGATGCCATACCGATGTCATAGCTTCCTTCAATCGTAGATGTCATACCTGTTGTAGAATCTGAAGTCTGAAGCTCAATGTCTGCATTTGGGTTTACTTTCTTATATGCTTCAATCAGTTTTTCCATCAGCGGTGATACAGAAGAAGATCCACCTACTACACATTTTCCAGATGGTTTTGATCCTGCATAAGCTTCTACATCCGATACCGGAATGTATTTTTCATTTGATACGATTTCCTGTCCTTCTGTACTCATAATATATGCCATAAAATCTTTTGCAACTTCATTATCAAGATCTTTCTTCACTGCAATATTGAAAGGTCTTGACACTTTGTAAGAACCATTTTCGATATTGTCTGCTGTGGCTTCTGCTCCGTCAATCTTCAGAGCCTTTACGCTGTCATTTAAAGATCCGAGTGATACATAACCGATTGCATATTCGTCACCTGCTACAGTTGTAAGCATTACCGATGTATTATTTGTAATCTGCGCATCTGTTGTTGTCATATCTACTTTCGTTCCGTCTGACTGTTTTTCTTCTATTCCGAACAGCTCAATGAAAGCTCCTCTTGTACCGGATCCATCTTCACGGGATACGATTGTGATATCATTTGATGTATCAAAATCACTTCCGCTATCTGCGCTGCTGTTATCCGTACTGCCCTCTGCGCTCTTGTCAGATGATGATCCTCCGCATCCAACTGCCATTGTTGCTGCCATTGCTGCTATAAGTGCTACTGCCATTAATTTTCTGAATTTCATAATACTAAAATCCTCCGTTTTATGTGTTTTTGTTTTTTCTTTTCTTCACGGTCTCTATCATATAAAATGGTTGTAAAATCTGAAATCCTGGCTGTGTAAAGTTTTTGTTAAATATGATTTTTTTCTGTTCGGGGTCAAAAAAGCAGGAGCAGTCAGTTAACGTTGAGTATACTCCTCAACAATCAATTGACTGCTCCTGCTTTCTTATAATTACTTTCTTGTGTTTCTTTATCGGATCATAGGATTCTCAATGATCTCCGCATCCACTTCTTCTGTTTTCTCCGGAACCGGCTTCTCACCGCCTTCTTTCAGACATTCCAGAATTGCTTCATTCAGTGACAGCATCTTGTCATCCAGTGCCGATACCATATCCGCACATTCCTTTAGTTCCCGGCTGATATACTCCGGTGCCTGTCCTTCAAACTTGTAATAAATCTTATGCTCCAGACTCGCCCAGAAATCCATCGCAATTGTCCTGATCTGGATCTCGACCTTCGTATCCACCACACTGTCCGACAGAAAAATCGGAACGGACACCAGCATGTGGTAGCTCTTGTATCCACTTTCCTTCGGATTCTTGATATAGTCTTTGATCGACAGAACCTTTAAGTCGCTCTGATTCCCGATCATCTCCGCAAGCCGGTAAATATCGGATGTAAACGAACAGATCAGACGGACTCCTGCGATATCATTGACATAGCGTACCATGTTCTCAATACTTGTCTCATATCCGTACCGCTTCAGCTTTTTCACAATACTTTCTGCGGATTTGATCCTGGTCTTGATATGCTCGATCGGATTATATCTGTGTACATGTTGAAATTCATCGTTCAGTATCTCCAGCTTCGTCCCTACTTCTTTCAATGCGGAATTGTAAAGAAACATGACGGTCTTCCAGCTGTCTACGTCATCGTAATACTTCATTGCTGACTGCATGTAATCTCCCCTTTTTATGTATACTTCCCTCCGGAATCTATCTCCCTTTTTCGTCCCGAAAGTAAAATCAGTATACCATTTTTTCTCTTTGAAATCTATACAGCCCGGGCAAGCTTCATAGTATTTTAATAAATTAGATAATCTCAATCTGACACATTTCTTTTATTTTCGCATTGCATGAATCATTTCTACAATGTCGTATCCATAACGTTCACCCGTTGCCCAGCCATACCCTTCCGGATTCTCTTTCTGCCCCAGCCACTCTACATACGGTGCGCTCCCCTTTGTCACGTAAGAGTAACGGTCATCTACACATTCCCCGGCAAGTGCTTCGTCTGTCGCATAAGCTTTCAGATGCTGGATCTGTGCCCGGATCCCGGTTCTGACATCCGGGTAGGAATTCCCCGGTACGCCTCCTCCCGTCGTCCCGATCCCGGCAAAATTATACTGGGTGATCTGCATATCCCCACCATACTGCAGCCAGCCTGTCTCCTTCATCGCCTGTGCAAATGCAACCTCCGGACGGACGCCTTCTGCCGTGGCTTCTTCATAATACATCTGTGCAAATGTCTCAATATCCGGTGCACCTCCCTGCGTCAAAACTTCTGCCGGATAAGTGCTTCCATACGCTTTAAAATAATTTACCAATTGCCAGGCGCGGATACTGCTGATCCCCATCACCGGATACTGTCCCGGCTGGATGGATGCTTCTACCGCTTCGGCCTCGGCAATGCCTTTTGCTTCGGTGTCTGATAGCTGCTGCGCTTCTGTCATCTGGGCTTTAATTGTGCTGTCTGCCTTTGTTGATTCCGTGCTGTCTTTCCTGCTTTTCTCTGTGTTCTTTTGCTTTGCAGTTTTTTCTGATTCTTCTATATAGGTTCTGCCTTTTTCATCTGCGTTTCCGGCTTTGGACTTACCATATATCATACCAATCGATACAAATATCATACAGATTCCCAGTATAACCCGGATTATAGTTTCTCGTTTTATTCCAGACATTTTTCTGATTCCCTGTCTTTTTTCTCTATCCTATTCCATGTTATTGAAAATGATTCTCTTTCTTTCATAAACTTTAGTATCAATATAGCACATCATATCAGAGAATCATAGAATAAAATCTGTCTCCTTTACTTTCTCCCCTAAATCCGCTATACTGAAAATCACTTGATACATAAACATTCTTCGCCTGACCGGCATTTTTCATATTTATTATAAGGAGGATTTTACCATGTTCCGCTTATGGGGAAAAGAATTTAAAGACAATCATATGATCAAAGATACCACCATCTGTGATGACAGTGGCGATACAAGAACCCACAAGATTTTCAATGCTCTGGATGAGATCTGCTATGAATTTGATCTCAGCAAACCGATCTGGCTGGATGTGAATATCAACGAATTCAAGCGGCATTCCAAAGCGAGATTCTATCAGGACAGTTTCGTGGATTCGATTGATTTTGATTTTCTGGAAATCCAGGTGATTGAAGAATAGAAAAAGAGAGGATTTTTCAACCGCATGAAAAATCCTCTCTTCTTCTATCTCTTCGTTTCATCCGAATAAATTCCACTGGAAAGATATCTCTCTCCACTGTCCGGCAAAATTACAACCAGATTCTTCCCTGCATTTTCAGCTCTCTTTGCCACCTTGATCGCTGCCCAGAGCGCTGCTCCTGATGAAATTCCAACCGAAATTCCTTCTGTCTTTGCAGAAAGTCTTGCCGGCTCATAGGCATCCTCATCCGTCACAGTAATAATTTCATTAAATAATTCCTGCCTAACCCAAAGAAGCAGGAATCTCTGACATCCTTACACCTGTCTGAAATTCCTGCTTCCTTTTATTTTCAATCTTAAATTTTTATTCCACTACAATCTTCACACCAAACTTCGGAAGTTTTTCTCCTTTTCCTACTGCATTCCCACTCAGCAGATCTGTTTTGCCTGCAAATTCTTCCGGAATTTCCAGCTCTTCATCCCTGAAGTTCATCACAAAATAGAAGCTCTTTCCTTCTCTGTTACGTTTCACGATCTCCAGACCGTTTCCAGCTCCTGCAACCGGTTCTGCTCCTGCATCCTCTACTGCCATGGAAAGAATCTTCGCAATTCCATCTTCTTCCATACAGGTTCCGATGTAATACAGTTTTCCTTTTCCATAACTATGTCTGGTCACTGCCGGCATGCCTGCGTAGAAATCTTCCGTATATTCGCCAAGAGACTCCGCTCCCTCCAGATGCATCAGATCACATACGATCTTACATTTGCTCCGGCTTCCGTCTTTGAACGTCACGATGTTATGCTGTTCCGGTGCAAGGGCATCAATTTCTTCCACCCAGACACCAGCCATCTCTTTTAACGGTCCCGGATATCCTCCAAGGTATACATTATCTGACTCTCCAACAATACCACTCATATAGGTTGTCACAAGAATACCACCATTTTTCACATACTCTTCCAGTGCTTCTTTCATTCCCGGTTTTACCATATAAAGAACCGGTGCAACCACCATCTTATATTTTGAGAAATCCGCATCCACCGGAATCATACTGGTGCCAATATTTTTTTCATAGAAATAACGGTAATAGCGGTGGATCTGGTCTACATATTTGAGACTGATCGACGGGCCGCTTGTGTATTCCAAAGCCCAGTAATTATCCCAGTCAAAGATCACTCCAACTTCTGCTTCATTTACAGATCCCGGGATCAGGTCACTTAATCTTTCCAGTTCTTCACCAAGTTGCTTCACCTCGCGGAAGACTCTTGTATTTTCCGTTCCTGCATGTGCAATGACAGCACCGTGGAACTTCTCACACCCTCCCACACTGCGACGGAGCTGGAAAAACTGGATCGTATCTGCTCCGTGTGCCATGGTCTGATAGCTCTGTGCACGCATCTGTCCCGGACGCTTGAGGGAGTTATACGGCTGCCAGTTCTGCTGGCTTGGAGTCTGCTCCATCAGCATAAATGGTTTATCCTTAAGTCCACGCATCAGATCATGCTTCATGGCCACCATACTCCACGGCGTGTTATAAGATGGATAATTATCCCACGAAATAACATCTATTTCTTTCGCCCATTTGAAATAATCCAGTCCTTTAAAGGTTCCCATCATATTGGTAGTGATCGGTGTCTCTTTATCAAACTTACGGATCGCTTCTTTTTCCATCTTGAAGTTATTCAGCATTCCGTCTGAATTAAACCGGCAGTAATCAATGGAAAGACCTGCAAAAGCCGTCATATGCGGTTCTGCTGCATCTTCGATCCCATCGCCAAGTGCATCTGGTAGTACCACTTCGTCCCAGTCATAAATGGTATGTCCCCAGAATTCGGTATTCCATGCTTTGTTCAGTTCATCCAGAGTCTGATACTTCCCGCGCAGCCATACGCGGAACGCTTTTTCACAGTTTTCACAATAACATTCTCCACCGTATTCATTGCTGATATGCCAGCAGGTCACATGCGGATTGTCCCCGTAACGCTCAGCAAGTTTGCCTGCAAGACGGGATGCAAACTTCTGAAACACCGGAGAATTCGGGCATGCATTGTGGCGCTGACCGAATTTGTGATGTCGTCCCTCGTAATCCGTTCTCGCTACTTCCGGATATCTTTTTACCATCCATGCCGGAAGCGCGCCTGTTGAAGTTGCAAGCACGATATCATAGTTCTCCCGGCTCAGCATATCAATGATCTCATCCAGTTCTGTAAAATTATAGATTTCTTCTGAAGGCTGGATCTTCGCCCACGAAAATACATTGATCGTAGCACTGTTGATCCGGGCATCCTTGAAAATGCGCATATCTTCTTTCCAGATCTCTTTTCCCCACTGGTTCGGATTGTAATCTCCACCGTATAAAATTCTCTTAAATGGTCGTTTCATAATATCTCCTTTTTCTTCTTTTTCTTTTCTGCAACTGATATTCTGTCTTGATTATACCAAAACTGGACAGTTTTACCAGTGCAAAAAGACCGGCAGTCTCAAACCGCCGGTCCTTTCGTCATATTTTATTCTCATGGCATGTGATGTAATTATGCAAGTTTTTCGCCTGTGAGCATCTCATATGCCTGCAGGTATTTTTCGATTGTCTTATCCACGATCTCCTGTGGAAGTGTCCAGTTATTATCCGGATTGGCTGTAAGCCAGTCACGTGCGAACTGCTTGTCAAATGACGGTTGTCCGTGTCCCGGTTCATAACCATCTGCCGGCCAGAATCTTGAGCTGTCCGGTGTCAGCATCTCATCACCGATCACCATGTTGCCTTCTTCATCAAGACCAAATTCAAACTTGGTATCTGCAATGATGATTCCTTTACTGAGTGCATATTCTGCGCATTTTTTATAGAGAGCGATCGTGTTGTCACGAAGCTTTTCTGCTAATTCTTTTCCTCTTCCCGGGAAATATTTTTCCAGATGATCGATACTCTGTTCAAAAGAAATATTCTCATCATGATCACCGATCTCTGCTTTTGTAGATGGTGTGTAAATCGGTTCAGGAAGTTTGTCTGATTCCTGTAATCCTTCCGGAAGTTTGATTCCGCATACAGTTCCATTCTCTTTGTAGCTCTTCCAGCCACTTCCTGTGATATAGCCACGAACGATACATTCGATCGGAAGCATGTTCAGCTTCTTGCACATCATGGATTTGCCTTCGTATTTCTCCTGCTGGAAGAATTCCGGCATATCCTTTGTATCTACAGAAATCATATGGTTCGGAAGAATATCTTCTGTCATATCGAACCAGAATTTTGACATCTGTGTCAGAACAGTACCTTTCTTAGTTACTTCATTATTCAGAATCACGTCAAAGCAGCTGATACGGTCTGTTGCAACCATGATCAGGCTGTCGCCATTGTCATAAATCTCACGTACTTTACCTTCTTTGATCGGTTTTAATTCCTGCATGTTCTTACACCTCATTGTTTTATTTTCTTGTAAACTGAGTTTTATAAAACTCTCAAAAGCGGTGCACTTTGGATACCGTATTCTCCGCATCTGCACCATATCTTGCATCCTAGATAACCGTAACACCGAACATAATGAGTGTCAAGAAAAACAGGCTTTCTTGCTTATTAGCATTTTTTATTAGCATTTATTACTTTAAAAACTGCCGGTGTTTTCTACATACTTTTTCTTCTGTTTTCCAGTTCTTTCAAAACGGTTTCTTCCTGTCTTTCAAAGCGAACATATAAAAGCATCACAATTACTCCGATGATCAGATAGAAAATCGCAACCAAAACTTAACATATTTCACACTCTTTTCTTTTGCCTACTTTTTCTTATACACATTAGACAAAAAATGGTTTTTCATTTTATGCACATTGCCTCGGTCATGTTTTTAAATCCACATTGGCATATCCGTATCCTTTTTCAGGATTTCTCAACTCTTCTATTGACTTTTGCATTTCGATGATTATACTTTATTATGATAAATCAATATCAATAATACATATTTAATATATTGTTCATGTATTATTGGTATAGCAAAAGGAAGTGAAATTTATGCAGCAAGGCATAATAGAAAAAAATCATATGGACATTCTATGGCATGATTATGCACTGAATAAAGAAGATACCATTCCTATCACAAAGGCCGGGCTAATTGAAAAAGCCTCCGTTGTCGGTAGATGTGGCATGATGCTTCTTTCCTGTGGAACCGGAGCATGGCGTGTTCGAAGCTCCATGAATACCCTTTCCAGAGAACTGGGAATCACCTGTACCGCCGACATTGGCCTGATGTCCATTGAATACACCTGTTTTGACGGTGAAAACTGTTTTTCACAGTCGCTGTGTCTGACCAATACCGGTGTTAATACTTCGAAATTGAACCGACTGGAAAACTTCATCAACGATTTCCCAACAAAGGAAAAATATCTTTCCGGTGAACAGATTCATTCTTATCTGGATGAGATTGAACGGATCCATGGCCTTTACTCTCCAGTTGCACTCGGATTTGCCGCAGCATTTGCCTGTGGGGCATTTACCTTTCTCCTTGGTGGCGGACCGGTAGAAATGCTTCTTGCTTTTTTCGGTGCCGGTATCGGCAACTTTGTAAGATGTAAACTGACTAAGCATCATTTCACATTATTCTTAGGCATTACTGCCTCTGTTGCTGCTGCCTGCCTTATCTATGCTACACTTTTAAAAACAACTGAACTGTTGTTCGGCATTTCTCTTGCTCATGAAGCCGGATATATATGCTCTATGCTTTTCATCATTCCCGGTTTTCCATTTATCACCAGCGGAATCGACCTTGCAAAACTGGATATGCGATCCGGCCTGGAACGACTTGCTTACGCAATGATCATCATTCTTGTCGCAACCTTGACCGCCTGGATCATGGCACTTATCCTTCATTTAAAGCCAAGTGATTTCCCACCTCTTTCTCTCACACTCTGGCAACATATACTATTCCGGCTTCTCGCCAGCTTCTGCGGGGTGTTCGGCTTTTCTGTTATGTTCAACAGTCCTAAAGAACTCTCTGCCACAGCCGGTATCATTGGAGCAATTGCCAATACACTCCGTCTTGAACTGGTAGACTTGGCCTCCCTGCCTCCTGCAGCCGCAGCTTTTATCGGTGCCCTGACTGCCGGAATTCTGGCTTCTGTATTAAAAAGCAAAATCGGTTACCCGAGAATTTCTCTGACTGTACCTTCTATTGTCATCATGGTACCGGGACTTTATCTTTACCGGGCAATCTATAATCTTGGAGTGATGTCTCTGCAAACCTCTGCATCCTGGTTTGCAGCTGCAATACTTATCATTCTTGCCTTGCCTCTTGGACTTATCTTTGCAAGAATTCTAACGGATAAGACATTCCGTTATTGCACGTAAAAAAGAATTTTAAATAAAAAGATGCATCTGATCTTTTTTCAACCAGATGCATCTTTTTATTTACCATATACAATTTGATCCGCTTTTTCTATATGCCTTTCCAGTCTGTCAGAAAAGTGTTCTAGCGGAAGGAAAACCCCCATTTCATCAAATCTTTTTCCTTCTTCCTGCAAGAAATCCTGTCCGTAATATACCACAGAATTTGGCAGTTCCTTTTGAAGTTCCATCATAATATTCCACACAGCTGCATAAGCTTCAGCCTCCGTCTTTTTTTCTTTTACGGTATCCGGAAGTTCATAGATCAGAAGTACTCCGTCATGCTCTCCCATCTTATATTCCTGTGTTTCCATTGTTTCTGAATCATAACAATGCCTTTTCTTATATCCGTGTGCCAGATACATTTTTATTTTATCACGCTTCTGATAAACTTTTCGAAATTTTTCATATTCTTTTTCCTTTACATGAATCGGAAGATTTTCCAGAAGCTTTCCCTCTTCATCTGTCAAAAAATAAGGATTTGTCTGTCCATCCGCATTAAATTTAAACGGTATCAGAAAAGCATTTCTTAAAAGATCGAACATACTGTTTTGGCACACAGCCATGAGAAATGCAGTCAGATCTTTATTTTCATATGCATCGAATAATGCAGCGGTGAACTGCTTTGCGGGAAGATTCTCTGTCACAAACTCATCTCCGGAATCAATGGCATCATAAAAAGTTCTTTTCAGTCGCCTGCATGCCTCCGGGTTTGCAAGAATCTTGTCAAATAACATCTCTGCTTTTTCTTCTCTTGGAAAAATGGTTGCCATATCTATCCTTCCTTTACTATAAATCATACGATTATTTTTTATCCGACTATATTATAGGGTTATCCTGGTTATTAGTAAATTACATAATTCATATTGTGATCATATCAATATGACATAAATCCAATTTGTATTTTTTTAAGAATAATGCCTGATTTCTTTCTTGAATCCATGCTCCTCTTTACATTTTCTATACACATGTTAAAATAATTTCATCAAATATTTTGAGCTACTGTGCAGAAAGGAATTTATCTATGGCAGATTATTATATTTCTCAAATCTATCCTTCCGACAAGCGAGCCAACGATGAAGTGGACGCACTCCTTATCTCAGAAGGGATCCGCAGAGATGCTAACCTGGATTACACCTGCGGCATGTATGACGATGAGATGCACATTATCGCAACAGGAAGCTGTTTTGGCAACACCTTACGATGTTTTGCCGTAAGCCATGAACATCAGGGAGAAGGACTGATGAATTCCATCGTCTCTCATCTGATTGAATTTCAGTTTTCAAGAGGGAATACACACCTTTTTCTTTACACCAAATGTAATTCTGCCAAGTTCTTCGGTGATCTTGGATTCTATGAAATTGCCCGGATCGATGGACAGATTGTCTTCATGGAAAACCGAAAAACCGGATTTCAGAATTATCTGCGTACTTTTGCAAAAGATACACTTCCAGAAGGATTGACTGCTGAGACTCCCACCAGAAAGATTGCTGCTCTCGTCATGAACGCCAACCCGTTTACCCTCGGACACCAGTATCTTGTAGAAAAAGCGGCTGCTGAAAATGATCTGCTTCATCTCTTCATTGTCAGTGAAGATGCCAGCCTGGTTCCATTCAAGATCAGAAAACAACTCGTCATGAAAGGAACAGCACACTTGAAAAACATCTGTTATCACGACAGTGGTCCATATATTATCAGCAATGCTACTTTTCCAAGCTATTTCCAGAAAGATGAGAATGCAGTGATTGAAAGCCACGCCATGTTGGACCTGACGGTATTTACGCAGATTGCAAAGGTGCTCGGTATCACTCGCCGTTACGTAGGAGAAGAGCCTACTAGCCTGGTTACCGGAATCTATAACCGGATCATGTCTGAAAAATTACCGGAACAGGGCATCGAATGTATCGTTGTCCCAAGAAAGACCTGTGAGGATACACCGATCAGCGCTTCCAATGTACGTCTTGCCCTGCAAAATGGTGACTATGATACCATTTCGAAGCTGGTACCACAAACCACACTGGATTATTTCAAAAGTCCGGAAGCAATTCCTGTAATCGAACGGATCAGACAACAAGAAAATGTTATTCATTATTAGGAGGATCTGCTATGAAAGGACAGAAAGTAGTATTAACCGACATGCTCGCCTGCCGCGAGCGCCGCGTTAATATACAAAATGAATATATTCAAAGATATCATTGCCCAGTGATTTCATTCTGCATGAATATTCCGGGACCTATAAAGACGAATGAACAGATCAAAAAAGCATTCCTTTCCGGAAAGGAAGCACTTTTTGCTGTATTACAAAAAGAGAACATTCCGATTCTTACCCAAACTGAGTTTGATGAGAAGACTGGAAATGAAATTATTCTTACAGTCGACTATCCGGCAGATAAAATTAAAGAACTAACAACAGAAATCGAAGAAAGCCATCCCTTCGGACGTCTTTTTGATATGGATGTGATTGGAACAGACGGAGAAAAACTCTCCCGCGGCGTCTACCGCAAATGTTTGATCTGCGGCTGTCAGGCACAGGAATGTGCCCGGTCACGAAAGCACACCGTCGCTGAAATGCAGGCGAAGATCGAAGAGATGCTCTCATAACAATATTGAGAAACGGGAGAATGCATTTTCAAACAGCATTCTCCCGTTTTTTAATTTCCATCACTATATTTCTGAAAATCTCTTTACCTGCTCCGGTTTCTCCGGATGTTCTCCTATCATCTTCTCCATCCAGACCATATGGTACCAACGCCCAAATTTATAACCACACTTCCGGAATTCTCCGATCAAACGGTATCCCAGATGTTCATGGAACTGCTTGCTGTTCTTTGTCAGATATTCATCGTCTTCTTCCGGATATCCAATGCATGCATATAGATTGATGATATTCTGTGCTTTCAGTGCAGTTTCAAGTGCCTGATAAAGCAGTTTTCCAACACCAATGTGCCTGCAACCCTTCTTTACATAAATCGTAGTTTCTGCCGACCAGTCATATGCAGCCCGCCCATAAAAAGCTCCTGCATATGCATAACCGATAATCTCGCTGTCTCTTACTGCCACCAGATACGGATATTTCTCCAGTGTGTGACGAATCCGTCCGGTAAACTCTTCCAGTGTCGGAACATCATATTCAAATGTAATTGCTGTGTCCGTTATATAGGGTGCATAGATATTTAAAATTTCTGCTGCGTCCGCTTCGGTTGCCGGGCGAATCTTGATTTCATTTGTATCCATTTTATGCTCCTGACTACTATATCCAATTCCTGTCAATTTCTTCTTTTAATTCACAGAACATTTTATAAAACTTCTGTTTTGCCTGCGTAATAATCCCCATTGCAATCTTTCGGTTATAAGAATGTGTTACATTATTTCTTTCTTGTAATGCAGATAACCATAGTTCTTCATCCTTTATCATACCTGCTTTATATGCTGTTCTGAGAATCATTTTCGGAGAACTTGTTGCTCCTTCTGCAAATCCATGTATCTCCAATATTTCTTTCATCATCTTCCATGACTGCTCAAATGTAATTTCATATAATCCAACCAAACCAGTTAGAACGACATTATCATACGGTTCTTCGTAATTATAAATATCCTTCATATTTTCCAATGACACACAAAAATTTTCATACTTTTTCAAAAAGAATTTTCCCCTCTCTCCGTATCGATTCTCGTAAGGCGTCTTGCATATCTCTATCCAGGTCCACAATGTCAAATTCCAGCAACGTGGATGTCTCTTCATCAACATCTAATGCAAAACGATCAAAATCACCACCACTTGCCGCAATATCAATATCGCTCGTCCTCTTGAAGTCTCCCCTCGCTCTGGATCCAAAAAGAATCACACAATGTATATCATGTTTTTTTGCAAATGAAATAATTTCGTCTATAACTTCCGTTTTTATTCCTGTATTCGCAAAAGTCTGCATTTTTCCTTCCTCCCACTACCATAACTTTAATCAGAGAAATCATTATATTTATTCTCCTACTCTTCATACATTGATTTCTCCAGATATTATTCGACTGGTAATTCCGTTTAATCTATAAAAATTATCATACCATGAATCAAATTTCTATACAAGCAGGATTGTTTCTCTTGACACACCTTCGCTAACTGTATATACTGTATATATACAGTTATAACATTTTAAGCGAGGTGAAAACGTGAATATATTCATAGATAACAAAAGTGGTGCACCCATCTATGAACAGATTTTTACACAACTCAAATCGCAAATTATAAGTGGAACATTGCCATCTGACGAAGCTCTTCCTTCCATTCGAAGCCTTGCCAAAGATCTACGAATCAGTGTCGTAACAACCAAGCGGGCTTACGATGAACTGGAAAAAGAAGGTTTCATTTACACGATTGCAGCAAAGGGCTGTTTCGTTGCTCCACTTAATACGGATCTTTTGCGTGAAACAAATCTGAAAAAAATTGAAGACTACATGGAAAAAATAGTACATCTTGCAGCTTCCTGTAATCTAAGCGAACAGGAACTTACTGAGATGCTTCATTTCATGATGGAGGAATAGCTTATGACCACATTTGAAACAAATGCTTTAGAAATAAACGATTTGAATAAGAACTATCCTGGATTTTCCCTGAATCATCTAAATCTCACTCTTCCCAGTGGATGTATCTTAGGACTCATCGGTGAAAATGGTGCCGGAAAAACTACCACCATTAAATTAATTCTGGATATCATAAAAAAAGACAGCGGTTCGATTCGAATTTTGGGAAGAGACTGCACTTCTGCTACTACTATCTTGAAAGAAGAAATTGGCGTTGTATTAGATGAAGTTGGTTTTCAGGAATGCCTGACTCCTTTACAGATTGGACACATTATGAAGGATATTTTTCACAACTGGGATCCTTCTCTATACGACCAATATCTCCAAAAATTTAACCTTCCAAATAAAAAAGAATTTGGTAAGTTTTCAAAAGGAATGAAGATGAAACTGGGAATTGCAGTTGCTCTCTCTCATCATCCTAAACTTCTGATCCTTGATGAAGCAACAAGCGGTCTTGATCCTGTAATGCGCGATGAAATCCTTGATATTTTCAATGATTTTACCAGAGATGAATCTCATGCAATTTTAATTTCTTCCCATATTGTAAGTGATCTGGAGAAAATTTGTGATTATGTTGCCTTTCTTCATAAAGGTAACCTTGTTCTTTTCGAAGAAAAAGACCGGCTTCTGGAAAAATACGGTATCATTCAATGTACAGAGGAACAGCTTCAGGAACTCAATCAATCTGCGGTCATCGGAGTCAAATACTCTTCTTACAATGTAGAAGCAGTAGCTCTTCGAGATCAGATTCCGGAAGGATTTAAGGTACATCCGATCAGTATAGAAGATTTGTTTATTTTTATGATAAAGGGGGTTCACTGAATATGAAAGGATTACTTCGTAAAGATCTTTATCTGATGATAAAATATTGTCGTTTATTTTTTATTCTGATTATTGTATTTTCCTTTGCCGGAGCATGGAATAACAATCTGTTTTTTGCATTATATCCTATTACAATTTCCAGCATTATCCCGGTAAACCTGCTTTCTTACGATGAAAAATCAAATTGGAGTCTCTATGCCTGTACCTTTCCCTGTAGCCGAAAAGAAATTGTATCCTCCAAATATATTTTAACAGTATGTACCCTTACACTTTCTGCCATCATTGTTGAAATTGTGCAAATAATCAACATGATTATAAGACACAACTTTTATATTTCCGGTCTTCTTACTATTTTTACAATTATCTTTATAGCCGGATTACTGCCACCTGCCTTTATGTTTCCGTTTACCTTCAAACTAGGTGCTGAGAAAGGTCGGTTTGCTTATTATATTGGATTTATTTTATTTTTCGCATTGCTTGGTTGGTTGCAATCTTTCATAAAAAATTTGCCTCTCGGACTTGCACATTTCCCTTTCCGAAGTTACTATATTTTGATTCTTTTTTTCATAGGTTTATTACTGTATATGATTTCCTGGATTCTATCCATAAAATTCTATCAGAACAGGGAATTCTAACATCATTATAGAAAGAAACAGCGGTTTACTTCCTTTTTTGTAAACCACTGTTTCTTTTTTTATTTCATGATTTTTTCCATTCTCTCTTTGATAATGTCTGCAATTTCCCATCCTGCATAACTTTCGCAGATACAATCTCTTGAAATCACACCGCCGGCTTTATCTATATGGCCACCACCGCTTCCAATTCCATCGCAGAGCTTTTCTGCCACTTCATTTGCAAGATACTCCCGATCCGCACTTCTTATTGAAACCTGATATCCACTGTCAATATCCGTATATGCAATGCTAACTTTGGCAACATCAACCTTTATTGCCATATCACCAATGATTCCAAGCACTGATTGCTCACAATGCATTGCACTGATCAAAAGATATTGCTTCTCTTTATCAAAATATGCATGGTACAAAGCTTCTCCTGCAATCATGAGGTCCTCCAGACTCATGGATGATTTTTTTAACCGTTCCAGTTCCGGATAATCTTTGCTTAACTCGTCGCGCATCGCAATGTCATGCTTCTTGTACAAATCTACATAGGAAGAAGTATCTGTATACAATCCATATAAAAATGCAATACTTAACTTTTCATTCGCCTTTACATCATATCCTTCTTCTTTCAAAAGTTCCCAGACAATTGTAGAACAGCTTTGATAAGAATAGTCAATAAAAGCATTTTCTGTTTTTTTCATGGAAGGCATATGATGATCGATCATTGCTATATTATCCGCTTCAAAACGATATACATTTCCTCTTCCATATTGCCCATCAACCAGCAGTAGAAGATCTGTCTTTGGTAACTCTTTTATGTATTCTACCGGAATCTCACAGATATCAATCATGTACAAAAGATCTTTTTTTTGGATTTCATAATCTCCACTGTAAATAATTGACACATTGATATCGTGTAGTTTTAAATATGTATACACCCCATATGCCGCAGCCAGTGCATCTGCATCTGGACTGTTATGACATTGAATACATATATTTTTGTACTTTAATAGCTGATTTAAAAAACCCATTTGCTCATGCCTCTTAAATTACTCTCATTCTTTCAGCATATTACCACATTTTTCCTTAAAGGTAAATAATTTCCTATGTAATATATGTAATAAAAAAACTGCAAACCCTTACGGTCTACAGCTCCCTTACTTTCTACATGTACCTTCAAAACCACATACAAATTTAAATCTTTACTCCATCCATTCTTCCTTACCCTGTCCTACCTTCTTGGTTATGCCCTCGACCGATTAGTAACAGTCAGCTCCATGCATTACTGCACTTCCACCTCTGCCCTATCTACCTTGTCGTCTTCAAGGGGTCTTACAACTTACGTTGGGATATCTCATCTTGAGGGGGGCTTCACGCTTAGATGCCTTCAGCGTTTATCCCTTCCTGACTTGGCTACTCTGCCATGCTCCTGGCGGAACAACAGATACACCAGCGGTCAGTCCAGCCCGGTCCTCTCGTACTAAGGCCAGCTCCTCTCAAATATCCTACGCCCACGCCGGATAGGGACCGAACTGTCTCACGACGTTCTGAACCCAGCTCGCGTACCGCTTTAATGGGCGAACAGCCCAACCCTTGGGACCTACTTCAGCCCCAGGATGCGATGAGCCGACATCGAGGTGCCAAACCACTCCGTCGATGTGAACTCTTGGGAGTGATAAGCCTGTTATCCCCAGGGTAGCTTTTATCCGTTGAGCGATGGCAATCCCACTTTATACCACCGGATCACTAAGTCCTACTTTCGTACCTGCTCCACCCGTCGGTGTCGCAGTCAAGCTCCCTTCTGCCTTTGCACTCTTCGAATGGTTTCCAACCATTCTGAGGGAACCTTTGAGCGCCTCCGATACCCTTTCGGAGGCGACCGCCCCAGTCAAACTCCCCACCTGACATTGTCCCCCAGCCGGGTCACGGCTGCTGGTTAGAAATCCAATACTGCAAGGGTGGTATCCCAACAGCGGCTCCGCATCAACTGGCGTCAATGCTTCTTCGCCTCCCACCTATCCTGTACATACAATATCGAATCCCAGTATCAAGCTGGAGTAAAGCTCCATGGGGTCTTTCCGTCCTGGCGCAGGTAACCAGCATCTTCACTGGTATTTCAATTTCACCGGGTGCATTGTTGAGACAGTGCCCAAATCATTACGCCTTTCGTGCGGGTCGGAACTTACCCGACAAGGAATTTCGCTACCTTAGGACCGTTATAGTTACGGCCGCCGTTTACTGGGGCTTAAGTTCAAAGCTTCGCTTGCGCTAACCTCTCCCCTTAACCTTCCAGCACCGGGCAGGCGTCAGCCCATATACTTCACCTTACGGTTTTGCATAGACCTGTGTTTTTGCTAAACAGTTGCTTGGGCCAATTCTCTGCGGCCAGCTCTCACTGGCACTCCTTCTCCCGAAGTTACGGAGTCATTTTGCCGAGTTCCTTAACAATGCTTCTCCCGTCGGCCTTAGGATTCTCTCCTCACCTACCTGTGTCGGTTTACGGTACGGGTACAGTACAAACAATAGCGGCTTTTCTTGGCAGCTGGCTCACACATTTCCCTACTTCAGTTCGGTATGCATCACGTCTTCGGATTATAGAGCGGATTTGCCAACTCTACTCCTACCTCGCTTGCCGCGGGATTCCATTCCCGCTAGTGCTCTCCCTCTGCGTCCCCACAGTTCTGTTATACTGCAGTACAGGAATTTCAACCTGTTGTCCATCGGCTACGTCTTTCGACCTCACCTTAGGCCCCGACTTACCCAGAGCAGATCAGCTTTACTCTGGAAACCTTGGGTATTCGGCCGGAAGGATTCTCACCTTCCTCTCGCTACTCATTCCGGCATTCTCTCTTCTTAAAAGTCCACAGCTCCTTCCGGTACTGCTTCTTCCCTTTAAGAATGCTCCTCTACCAATTAACTATGTTAATTCCTGAGCTTCGGTAGTGTGTTTCAGCCCCGGACATTTTCGGCGCAGGACCTCTCGACCAGTGAGCTATTACGCACTCTTTTAATGTATGGCTGCTTCTAAGCCAACATCCTGGTTGTCTTTGAAATCCCACATCCTTTTCCACTTAACACACATTTTGGGACCTTAGCTGCAGGTCTGGGCTCTTTCCCTTTTGACTACCCAACTTATCTCGTGCAGTCTGACTCCCATGAATCATCTTACTGGCATTCGGAGTTTGATATCCTTTGGTAAGCTTTGACGCCCCCGCGGGAATTCAGTGCTCTACCTCCAAAAGACTCTCATGAGGCTAGCCCTAAAGCTATTTCGAGGAGAACCAGCTATCTCCGGGTTCGATTGGAATTTCTCCCCTATCCACACCTCATCCCCACCCTTTTCAACGGATGTGGGTTCGGACCTCCATTGCCTTTTACGGCAACTTCATCCTGGACATGGATAGATCACCCGGTTTCGGGTCTACTCCATCTGACTTAACGCCCTATTAAGACTTGTTTTCACTTCGGCTCCATTCCTTAAGAACTTAACCTCGCCAGATGGCGTAACTCGCCGGACCGTTCTACAAAAAGTACGCGGTTCATCATATATAGATGTTCCACAGCTTGTAAACACAGGGTTTCAGGTTCTCTTTCACTCCCCTCCCGGGGTCCTTTTCACCTTTCCTTCACAGTACTATGCGCTATCGGTCACTAAGGAGTATTTAGCCTTACGGGGTGGTCCCCGCTCATTCCCACAAGGTTTCTCGTGTCTCGTGGTACTCTGGATCCCGCCTTGCTGACTCGTCTTTCGCTTACGGGGCTTTCACCCTCTCTGGCTGGCTTTCCCAAAACCATTCTGCTAAACTTATCAGATCAATTACGCGGTCCGAACCCCGGAATGCACGCATTCCGGTTTGGGCTCTTCCGTTTTCGCTCGCCGCTACTCACAGAATCACTTGTTGTTTTCTCTTCCTCCGGCTACTTAGATGTTTCAGTTCACCGGGTTCCCTTCCATACGTTATGGATTGGCGTATGGATGACTGGAGTCTGTCCAGCCGGGTTTCCCCATTCAGATATCTCCGGATCATCGGATATTTGCTCCTCCCCGAAGCTTTTCGCAGCTTATCACGTCTTTCATCGGCTCTTAGTGCCAAGGCATCCACCCTGCGCTCTTTCTAGCATAACCAACTCCCTTCTCCCACGGGAATGGGATCCGGTTACACATGCATAGCGTTGCATGCGTTGGTATTTCAGGTCGTTTTTTTACTTCGTTTTCTCGAAGATGTAAGTTAATCATTACCTTGCGGTGATGATCACCTCGGATGTCTTTCT